>NZ_JBPQTP010000038.1:0-53036 GCF_051386395.1 Micromonospora sp. URMC 106 | reverse complement strand
GGGCACCGGGCCCTTGGGCTTCGGGCCAGGGGTCGGCGCGGCCGGCCCCCGGTGGGCCCCGGGTGTCGGCCAAGCCGATGCCGCCCCGGCGGCCGGCGCCGGCGATCCGGCGGATGCGACGAATGCGCTGCGCAGCCGTCGGGCGACGGGCGCCTCGACGGTGCTGGACGCGGACTTCACGAACTCGCCCATCTCCTTGAGCTTGGCGAGAACGGTCTTGCTTTCGACCCCGAGCTCTTTTGCAAGCTCGTGTACGCGGGCCTTACCTGCCACTGCACTCCTCACTCCGAGGTCGTGCGGGCAGCACCCGCAGCGACCTCACTCGTGCACTTGAAGCCTGGTCATTTCAGGGACTTCATCGTGTGCTCATGTCGGTCGTCCTACCCTGCTAGCGACCCTCGCCCGGTCGGGCTGACCGGACGTAGTGGTTGGCGCATCGACGTGCTCCGCGAGCTCACCGTGGTCGAGGACCCCGGTGATGCGCAGCGCCCGCCCGAAGGCGCGTCGCCGCACCGCTTGCGCGAAGCAGGCCGGATCCGGGTGCATGTTCGCTCCCCGACCCGGCAGCCTGCGGGCCGGATCGGGCCGAAGGCTGTGACCAGCCTCGTCGCCGACCGCGACGATCCGCAGCAATTCGCTGGCCGGCGCACGACGCCGGCAGCCCACACAGGTGCGCTCCGGCAGCGCGCGTCGTACCACTGGAGAAAGTCTACCCCTAGGCGCCCGAGATCGCGCCGCCCGGCTCCCGGACGTGATCAGCCCCGCCCCGGCCGGTCGCGCCGGCCTGCTCCGCGTCGGACCGGATGTCGATCCGCCAACCGGTCAGCCGGGCGGCAAGCCGGGCGTTCTGCCCCTCCCGGCCGATGGCGAGGGAGAGCTGAAAGTCCGGGACGGTGACCCGGGCCGTCCGGCTGGCCAGGTCGACCACCTCGACCCGCAGCGCCTTGGCCGGGGACAGGGCGTTGCCGACGAAGGTCGCCGGGTCGTCCGACCAGTCGATGATGTCGATCTTCTCGCCGTGCAGCTCGCTCATCACCGCGCGGACCCGCTGGCCCATCGGACCGATGCAGGCGCCCTTGGCGTTCACGCCCTGCGTCGTGGAGCGGACCGCGATCTTCGTGCGGTGACCCGCCTCACGCGCGATCGCGCCGATCTCGACCGTGCCGTCGGCGATCTCCGGCACCTCGAGCGCGAAGAGCTTCTTGACCAGCGCCGGGTGGGAGCGGGAGAGGGTGATCTGCGGACCGCGCATCCCCTTGGCCACGTGCACCACCACGCAGCGGATCCGCTCGCCGTGCGCGTACCGCTCGCCGGGCACCTGCTCCGACTGCGGCAGGACGCCCTCCAGCTTGCCCAGGTCGACGCTGACGATGCCCTTCTCGGCCCGCGCCTCGTGCGCCTGCACCACGCCGGTGACCAGGTCGCCGTCGCGGCCGACGTACTCGCCGAAGTGCACCTCGTCGGTGGCCTCCCGCAGCCGCTGGAGGATCACCTGCTTGGCGGTCATGGCGGCGATCCGGCCGAAGTCGTGCGGGGTGTCGTCCCACTCCCGCACCACGGTGCCGTCGTCGTCCAGCTCCTGCGCGTAGACCAGGGCCGCGCCGGACTTGCGGTCGATCTCCACCCGGGCGTGCGGCTCCGCACCCTCGGTGTGCCGGTACGCGGTCAGCAGCGCGGTCTCGATCGCCGCGAGGATCGTGTCGAACGGGATCTCCCGCTCGCGCTCGAGTGCGCGCAGCGCCGCGAGGTCGATGTTCACCTCTCCTCGTCCTCCACATCATCTTCGTCGTCGAAGTCGTCGGTGTCGTCCATGTCGTCGGGTTCGTCCGTCTCCTCGATCTCGTCGAGGCGGTGGAACTCGACCTGCACCCGGCCGGGGCCGAGCTCGGGGTAGGCCCACGCGGCGCGGCCGGTGTCGGTCTCCAGCACCACGCGCTCGTCGTCGGCCTCGACCACCCGGCCGGTGACCTGCCGGTCGCCCGCGGGCTGCTCGGCGCGCTGCCCGGGCAGGGCGCCCGCGCCGCGGGCGGTCACCTTGACCAGCCGCCCGACGTTGCGCCGCCAGTGCCGCGGCAGGGTCAGCGGCCGGTCCACGCCCGGGGAGCTGACCTCCAGCTGGTATTCCCCGGCGACGATGTCGCCGCCGGCCTCCTCGGCCGCGTCGAGGGCCGCGGAGACGGCCCGGGAAACCTCGGCGACGGCGTCCAGGTTGACCCCGCCGTCGGCGTCCACGATCACCCGCACCACGTGTCGGCGGCCGGCCCGGGAGACGGAGAGGTCCTCCAGGTCGTAACCGGCGCCGGCGACCACCGGCTCGATGACCTCACGCAGCCGGGCCCGCCGGGCGGCGAGGTCGCCGCGCGGGCCGCCGGCGCGTTCCCCGCCCCGGGGGGCGTCGGCGCGCCGGGGTCTGCCCGCCGGACCCGTCGACCTCGTGGCACGGCCACGCTGCGTCATCTCCGCACCCTTCTCGTGATCGACGGCGGCCCGATCGGTCGCCATGCCGGCACGCCACCGGGGCTGACGCGCCGGTGGCTGCGCAGAGCGTAACGCGCCTGCCGGGCGCGGGACCGGGCGGCGCACCGACGCCGGTGGCCCACGTCCGGTCGGTCATGGTGTTGACTTGTCCGGTGGCGACGGGCAGAACGACGCAACGCGGCGGAGCAACCGGGCATTCCCGGCGAACGGTGCTGCGCGCCGGGGCACTCCTGGCACTCGGCGGCGCGGCGGCGCCGCTGACCGGCTGTGATCTTCTCGACCGCGACGACGATCCCACCCCGGGCCCCGACCCGCTCACGCCGCTGCTCGACGAGGCGCTCCGGCTCGCCGCCGGGCACCGCGACGCCGCCGCGGCGCATCCCGCGCTGGCCGGCCTGCTCACCCCGATCGCCGAGGCGCACGGGGCACACGCGGCCGAACTGGCCCGGGTGATCGGCGTGCCGCTGCCCTCGGCGCCCGCCGCGGCCACCCCCGCCCCGGCGGGCGACCCGGCCGCGGCGCGGGCCGCGCTGCGCGAGCGCGAGCGCGCCGGTCGGGAGACGGCGACCAGGGCCTGCGCGGCGGCGCCGGCGGAGCGGGCCGCGCTGCTCGCCTCGATCGTCGCCGCCCGGGCCACGCACGTGGAGGCGCTGAAGTGACCGCACCGACACCGTCCGGGCCGGCCGGGGCGCTCGGCGCCGCGCTCACCGCCGAGTACGCGGCGATCTGGGCCTACGGCCCCATCGGGGTGCGCCTCACCGGCGCGGCTCGCAGCGCCGCCCGGGAGGCGGAGGCCGCGCACCGGCGCCGCCGCGACGACCTGGTGGTGCAGCTGAGCGCGGGCGGTGGGCCCGTACCGCCGGACCGGGCGGGCTACGCCCTGCCGTTCCCGGTGACCGACCGGGCGAGCGCGTTGCGGCTGGCCGTCGAGGTGGAGGAGCGCACAGCGGCGTTCTGGCGCGCGGCGGTGCCGGCCACCACCGGCGCCGACCGGGACAGGGCGCTGGCCGCCCTGGTCGAGTACGCCCTGCGCGCGACCCGCTGGCGGCGGACGGCCGGGATCACCCCGCTGACCGTGCCGTTCCCCGGCCGGCCCGCCTGACCGCCGCTCCCGAGGGTCACGCTCCGGTTGCGGCCCGCATACCAGGTATGCATACTCCCTTCACATGTCCATCCGTCACGGGCTGCTCGCCCTGCTCGAACGCGGCCAGATGTACGGCTACCAGCTCCGCGCCGCGTTCGAGGAGTCGACCGGCTCGACCTGGCCGCTGAACATCGGGCAGGTCTACACCACCCTGTCCCGCCTGGAGCGGGACGGGCTGGTCCGCTCGCTTCCCGAGAGCGAGGCCGGGCAGCGCCCGTACGAGATCACCGACGCCGGGCGGGCGGACCTGGCGCTGTGGTTCGCCACCCCGATCAGCCGCACCGACCGCCCCCGCGACGAGCTGGCGATCAAGCTGGCCCTCGCGTTGACCACCCCCGGCGTCGACGTGCGGTCGGTGGTGCAGACCCAGCGCAGCGCGACCATGCGCACGTTGCAGGAGTTGACCCGGCTGAAGTACGCCAGCGACCGCCCGGAGGACCTGCCGTGGCGGCTGGTGCTGGACGCCATGGTCTTCCAGGCCGAGGCCGAGGTGCGCTGGCTGGACCACTGCGAGACCAGCCTGGTGCGCTACCGTCCGGCGGGGCCCGGCCGGCTGCCGACGACGCCCACCGGGGCGGTGGACCGGGCGGACGAGGGGGCGCGACGGTGAACGCGGGCGGCGGAGCGGCGGGCGGGAGCCCGGCCACGGCCGTGCTCGAGGTGCGCGACGTGCACCGCACCCACGGCACCGGGCCGGCGGCCGTGCACGCGCTGCGCGGGGTGAGCCTCGCCGTCCACCCGGGCGAGCTCGTCGCGGTGATGGGACCCTCCGGCTCCGGGAAGTCCACCCTGCTGGCCCTCGCCGGCGGGCTGGACGGCCCGACGGCCGGCGAGGTGTACGTGGAGGGTGAGCCGCTCGGCGCGCTGGACCGGCGCCGCCTCGCCCAGGTGCGTCGCCGCCGGATCGGCTACATCTTCCAGGACCTCAACCTGCTCGGCAGCCTCACCGCCGTGGAGAACGTCGCGCTCCCCCTGGAGCTCGACGGGACCGGCGTCCGGCGGGCGCGCCGGCTGGCGCTGGACGCGCTGGCCGAGGTGGGCCTGCCCGAGCTGGGCGACCGGTTCCCCGACCAGCTCTCGGGCGGCCAGCAGCAGCGGGTGGCGATCGCCCGCGCGCTGGTCGGCGAGCGGCGGCTGGTGCTCGCCGACGAGCCGACCGGGGCGCTGGACTCGCAGACCGGCGAGGCGGTGCTGCACCTGCTGCGCCGGCGGGTCGACGCGGGGGCCGCCGCGGTCCTGGTCACCCACGAGGCGCGGCACGCCGCCTGGGCCGACCGGGTGGTCTTCCTCCGCGACGGGACGCTGGTCGACTCGACCGCCCCGCTGGGCAGCGTGGAGCAGCTGTTGAGCGGCAGCGGTCGGTGACGGCGGGCCGGGGCGGCCGGCTCGCCGTCACCGTCGGCTCCTGGTGGGCGGCGCTGCGGATCGCCCGGCGGGAGGCCCGCCGGGCGATCGGGCGTACGGCGCTGGTGCTCGCGATGATCACGCTGCCGGTGCTGGTGCTGACCTTCACCGCCGTGAGCTGGGACATGGCTGAGCTGACCCGGGCCGAGCGGAACGGGCGCCAGCTCGGCGTCGCCGACGCCGAGCTGCTCTGGGTGGCGCGGGGTCCGGTCTTCCAGGACGCCTGGGGTGAGGGCTGGGGGCCCATCGAGGACGACCCGCTCCCGGCCGGACCGGTCACCGCCGGGCAGGTGACCGCCCTGCTGCCGGCGGGGAGCCGGGCGGTCCCGCTGCGCCGGTGGGTCTCGTTCGACGCCCGCGTCGGCGACCGGGTCGAGGACGGCTTCAACGGGCGCGCCGTGGACCTCGCCGACCCGCTCGGCCGTGGGCTGGTCCGGTTCCGCTCGGGCCGGGCGCCGGCCGGGCCGGACGAGATCGCGGTGAGCCCGGCGGCGCTGCGCCGCCTCGACGTCCACCCCGGCGGCACCGTCACCTCCGGCGACGGCTCCCGCTCGTGGCGTGTGGTCGGGGTCGTCGAGTACCCCGACGACCTGGGCCCGGTGGTGACGCTGCACCCGGCGGCCCCGAGCCCGGCGGACCCCGAGCCGGAGACGAGCTGGCTGGTCGACCTGCCCGGCGCCGTCGACGAGGACACGTTCCGCCGGCTCAACGACCGTGGCGTGGTGGTGCGCGCCCACACCCCGGCCCCGCCGTCGAACGCCGGATCGGTGCCGCCCCCCGACGGCTCCGGGGTGGACGTCGAGGGGATGAGCGTCTCGGTGCTCGTCGGCGGGCTGGGGCTGCTGGAGGTGGTGCTGCTCGTCGGGCCGGCCTTCGCGGTCGCCGTACGCCGCCGGCGGCGGGATCTCGCGCTGGTCGCCGTGGCCGGCGGGGACGACGTCCACCTGCGCCGGGTCGTGCTGGCCGACGGCGTGGTGCTGGGCGCCCTCGGGGCCGCCGCCGGGGTGTCGCTCGGCGTCGCCGCCGCGTTCGCGGGCCGGCCGCTGGTGGAGCAGCACCTCTACGGGGCGCGCTTCGGCGGGTACCGCTGCTGGCCGGAGGCCCTCGCGGCGATCGCCGCCGTCGCGGTGCTGGCCGGGGTGCTGGCCGCGCTGGCCCCGGCCTGGACGGCCGCCCGGCAGGACGTGGTGGCGGGGCTGGCCGGCCGCCGCACCCCGCCGGCGCACCGGCGGCGCTGGCTGACGGCGGGGGTCGCCCTGGTCGTCGGCGGTGCCGGGGTGGCCGCGCTCGGCGCCGCCCGGACGGCGCCGACGGTGATCCTCACCGGCCTGGTCCTCGGCGAACTGGGACTGGTCTTCGCCACCCCGACGCTGGTCGGCCTGCTCGCCCGGCTCGGCCGGTCGCTGCCGCTGGCCCCGCGGATCGCCCTGCGCGACGCCAGCCGCAACCGGTCCTCGACCGCCCCGGCGATCTCCGCCGTGATGGCGGCGGTCGCCGGCAGCGTCGGCGTCGGCGCCTACCTGGCCAGCGACCAGACCCGGTCGGCCGCCGCGTACGAGCCGAGCCTCCCGCCCGGCACCGTGCTGGTGACCCTGCCCGACCGGCCGGACCGGGCCGGGCCGATTCTGGACCAGATCGCCCGGCCGGCCCGCGAGCATCTGGGGGCCCGGACGGTCGCGCCACTGGTCGACGCCGGGTGCGCGACCGCCAACGGACCCTGTTCGGTCTCGCCGGTGCTGCCGCCCGAGCGGGCCTGCCCCTGGCAGCCGAGCGACGGGCTCAGCGAGTCCGACCAGCGGCGGGCCCGCGCCGACGCCCGCTGCCGCGGCGGCCCCGACGACCGCCTCGGCCCGTTCTTCCAGGCGGTGGTGGACGACGGCGCGGCGCTGCCGGTCCTCACCGGCGCCGGTCCCGCCGACGTCGCCGCCGCCACCGCCGCGCTGCGGGCCGGTGGCGTGGTGGTCACCGATCCGCGCTACGTGGTGGCCGGCCGGGTCGACATCGTGGTGGCCCGCCCCGGCCCGGAGGGGCCCGTCCCGTCCCCGCCCACCACAATCGACGCGTACGCGCTCCGCACCGGCCTGGGCGTGCGGCAACTGCTGATCTCCCCCCGGGCGGCCGACCGGCTCGGGCTGACCGCCCGCCCGCTCGGCTGGGCGGTCGCCGCCGACGGGGTGCCCGACGAGGACCGGCAGGACAGGTTCCGCGCCGCCCTGCGACCGTTCGGGGCGCAGGTGGAGGTCGAGCCGGGCGGCCCGACCGGCGACGACCGCCCGGCGCTGCTCCTGCTGGCCGCCGCGGCGGGGATGATCACCCTGGGCGCCGCCGGCATCGCCACCGGGCTGGCGGCGGCCGAGGGGCGCGCCGACCTGTCCACCCTGGCCGCGGTCGGCGCCGGTCCGGGCCTGCGCCGGCTGCTCTCGCTCTGCCAGGCGGGGGTGATCGCCGTACTGGGCTCGGCGCTCGGCATCGCCGCCGGCCTCGGCTCGGCCGTGATCATCCTGACCGCCCTCAACCGCCGGTACGCCGGCACGTGGCCGGTCCAGGACCCGTACCCGGTGGTGGTCCCGTGGACCGCGCTCGGCGTCCTGGTGCTGGTGCCGTTGGTCGCGATGCTCGGCGCGGGGCTGTTCACCAGGTCCCGGCTGCCGGTCGAGCGACGCCTCGACTGACCACCCGGGAACGGGCACACTGGTTCCCGTGCCCGTTCTGGGAGCCCTCACCCGCCGCGTCGGTCACCACCGCTGGTTCGGCGCCGCCGCCCGCCTGCTCGTCCCCGCCGACCGGGTGGTCGGGCGCCTCACCCGGGGTCGGGTGGTCGCGCTGGGCCTCGTCCCGTCGCTGGTCGTCACCACCACCGGCCGGCGCTCCGGCAAGCCGCGCAGCAACCCGCTGCTGTACGTGCCCGACGGCGACGCGTACGTGGTGGTCGGCACCAACTTCGGCCAGACCCGCCAGCCGAGCTGGGCGTTGAACCTACTCGCCGACCCGGCGGCCGAGGTGGCCGTGAAGGGCCGCCGCGTCCCGGTGCGCGCCGAGGTCGCCACCGGCGCCGAACGGGAGCGGCTGTGGCGCCTCCTGGTCGACGAGTGGCCGGCCTACGAGGCGTACGTCCGGCGGGCCGGCGGCCGGGAGATCCTCGTCTTCCGGCTGGTCCCGGACGGGCGCGGCGTGCCGGGCGGGCCGGGCGGGCGCGGCTAGGGTGAGGTGGTGACCCGCGCCGACGGCGGCCCCGCCGGCCGGGTCGCGACGGGCGGCCCGGTTGCGAGGGCGTGAGGTGGTCGGCGTGAGCGTGGACGGCGGAGCCGCCGACGGCGACGTGCGCCCGGACGATCCACGGTGGGCGGTGGCCGAGCGGGTCTCCGACGCCGCCCGCCGGCGCTTCCCGGCCGACGTGCTCGCCGTGGCGGTGCACGGCCCGCTGGCGCACGGCGACGACGACGGCGGCGGGGACGGCGAGGTCGGGCTGCTGGTGGTGACCTACCGGCCCGGCGGTGGCCCACCCCCGGCGACCCGGCGGGTCGACGGCGTGCTGGTCGACCTGACCGTGGCCGGCGCGGACGACTACCTGCGCCAGGCCCGGGTGATCTCCCCGCTCTGGCCGCTGACCGCCGACCGGTACGTGAGCACCCGGGCGCTGCACGACCCGACCGGCTGGCTGCGCACGCTCCGCGACGCGCACCTGGGCCGGCTGGCCCGGGCCCGGCCGGCCGAGTTCAGCACGGCCGCCCGGCAGGCGTGGTACAGGGGCAGCGCGGCGCACGCCCGGGCCGCCCGGCTGGCCGCGTGGTACGAGACGGACCAGGCCCTGCTGATGCTCGGCGAGGCGCGGCTGGCGGCGGCCACGGTGCACGGCCTGCTCAGCCGCACCTACTTCCGCGACCCCGGGGACGCGGTGCGGCGCACCGGCCTGGCCGGCGCGGACATGACCGAGGTGGGCGGGGTGCTGGCCCGCCAGGCGGAGGAACTGGCCGCCCGGGGCCGCCCGGTCGACGGCACGGTCGACGACCTCCTGGACGGCTGAGGGCGGACCGGCCCTTCTCCCGGCGGCGTCCCCCGGGCGGCCGGGGGGCCGGCGAAGGGTGATCACGAGCGGACGGGCGGCGGCTTGCCTTGAGCATACCGCGTATGCATACTCCGTATCCATGTCCCTTCGCTGCTGCCTCCCGGGCTTGCTCGCGTGTGAGCCGACGTCCGCCGACCCGCTCCGCTCCGCCTTCGACCACCCGGCGCCCTTCCACCGCGCCCCCACCGGCGAGAGCGCCGCGGCCGTCCGATGAACGTCCTGGAGATACGCGAGGCGCGCCGGGTGCACGGCGCCGGCGACACCTCGGTCACCGCACTGCGCGGCGTCAGCCTCTCCGTACGGCCCGGCGAACTGGTCGCGGTCATGGGCTCGTCCGGGTCCGGCAAGTCCACGCTGCTCAACCTGGCCGGCGGTCTGGACCGCCCGACCGGCGGCGAGGTGTGGGTGGAGGGCGCCCGCCTCGACACGCTGAACGGCCAGCGGCTCGCCGCGCTGCGCCGCCGTGCGGTGGGTTACGTGTTCCAACACTTCAACCTGCTGCCGAGTCTCACCGCCGTGGAGAACGTCGCGCTACCGCTGGAACTGGACGGTGAGGGCATCCGCCGCGCACGCCGCCAGGCCGTGGGCGTGATGGAGGAGGTCGGGGTGGCCGACCTCGGTCAGCGGTTCCCCGACGAACTCTCCGGCGGACAGCAGCAGCGGGTGGCGATCGCCCGCGCACTGGTCGGGCACCGGCGGCTGGTGCTCGCCGACGAGCCGACCGGGGCGCTCGACTCGCAGACCGGCGAGGCGGTGCTCCGGGTACTGCGCTCCCGCGTCGACGCGGGGGCTGCCGCCGTGCTGGTCACCCACGAGGCACGGCACGCCGCCTGGGCGGACCGGGTGGTGTTCCTCCGTGACGGGGCGGTGGTCGACACCTCCGGCCCGCTCGGCCGGCCCGAGCACATGCTGGGGGAGATCTGATGAGACGACAGTCCGGCGCCCTCGCCTCCTGGCGGACCGCCCTCCGCCTCGCCCGCCGGGAGACGCGACGGGCGAGGGGGCGCAGCGCCCTGGTCGCGGTGATGATCATGCTGCCGGTGGCGGCGCTCAGCTTCGCCGCCGTCACCTACGACATGTTCCGGCTCACCCCGGCCGAGCGGGTGGAACGCACGCTGGGCCAGGCGGACCTGAAGCTCACCCGGATGTTCCGCGATCCCCCCGGGCAGTCCGAGCTGAGCGCCGCCCTGCCGCCGGGTAGCCGGTCCCTTCCCGTCGGGCAGGGAGCGACGGCGTGGAAGACCGTCAACGGCGTCGGTGAGATCGAGACCCACTGGCTGGACCTGACCGACCCCCTCACCGACGGCATGGTCGCCCTGCGCCGCGGCCGGGTGCCCACCGGCGAGACCGAGCTGGCCGCCACCGAGCCGGCCCTGCTCCGCCTGGGCACGACCGTCGGTGGGACGGTGACCGTCGCCGACGGGTCCCGGCGGTACACCGTCGTGGGAGTCGTGGAGATCCCCGCCAACCTGCGCGAGGCCGTCGTGCTGCCGTCGGCGGCGATGCCCCACCCGGCGAGCACCTGGCTGGTCGACACCCCGGGCCCGGTCACCCTGGAACAGGTGGACCAGCTCCAGTCGGGTCCGAGGCCGTTCCAGGCGACGTCGCGCGCGCTCACCCTGGATCCCCCGCCCTCGCTGCGGGAGCCGACCCGCGTGAACGCCGACACGATCAGCGCCGGCACCCTCGTCGCCGGACTCGGCGCGCTGGAGGTCGTCCTGCTGGCCGGGCCGGCGTTCGCGATCGGCGCCCGACGCCGATCGCGCGAGCTCGGCCTGGTCGCGGCCAACGGCGGCAACCCCGCCCACCTGCGTCGGATCGTCCTCGCCGACGGCGTGGTGCTGGGACTGGCCGGCGCCGCGGCCGGCGTCGCACTCGGTGTGACCCTGGCTGTCCTCGGGCGCCCGCTGGTGGAGGAACACCTGGCCCACGTGCGGGCGGGCGGCCACCGCTTCCACCCTGTGGCCCTGCTGGCCGTCGCCGGGCTGGCCGTGCTGACGGCGATGGCCGCGGCCCTGATCCCGGCGCACACCGCCGCCAGACGCAGCGTCGTCGCGGCGCTGACCGGACGGCGGGGCGCGACCCGCTCCCGCCGCCGCTGGGTGGTCACCGGAGTGGCGGTGACCCTCGCCGGCGCCGGGCTCACCGCCTACGCCGTCCCGCGGGTGTCGACCAACCTGATCCTCGCCGGGCTGGTGCTGATCCAGGTCGGCCTGGTGTTCTGCACGCCCGGCGTGGTCGGTCAGGTCGCCCGGGTCGGTCGTCACCTGCCGCCGGCCCTCCGGATCGCGCTGCGCGACGCCAGCCGCAACCGGGCGGCCGCCGCACCGGCGATCTCCGCCGTGATGGCCGCCGTCGCCGGCACCGTCTGCCTCGGCGTGTACGTCGCCAGCAACGACGCCCGGCAGGCCGCCTCGATCGTGCCGGCGCTGCCCGAGGGCACGGTGTCCGTCACCCACGACGGCGGCTCGGCCGCCCCCGTGCCGCTGCGGCGGATCACGGCCCTCGCCACCACGCTCCTCTCGACCAGCACGGTCGTCGAGGTCCGCGGGCTGGCCTGCCCGGCGGGCACCGGGTCGCCCGACTCCTGCGGGGTGACGGTGGAACGGCCGGAACGACAGACGTGCCCCTACCTCGGCGGCGCCTCCCCGGACGACCAGCGTCGCGCGCGGAACGACCCACGCTGCGACACGCGCCTCCCCAAGATCTCCGGCCGGTACCTCGGCGTCCTGGTCGACGACGGGACGGCGCTGCCGCTGCTCACCGGAGCGCAGGGCGAGGACCTGGCGAAGGCGACCGCCACGCTGCGGGCCGGCGGCGTGGTCGTCACCGACCCGCTGGACGTGGCGGACGGCACCGTCACGGTGCAGACGCTGCTGCCGCTCGGGCCGCAGGGAAAGGGGAAGGGACGGGGAACCCCGCGCACGGCCCTTCCGGCGTACGTCCTGACCACGGGGCTGGACGTGCCACGGACGATCCTGTCGCCGGCCGCGACGGCGCGCGTCGGGCTCGACGTACGGCAGCGGGGGTTCGTGGTGAGTCCCCGGGAGGTCCCGGACATCGCCCGGGCGGACGCCTTCGCCGCCGCCGTGCAGGAGGTCTCGCTGGGGCTGCGGGTCGAGGTGCAACGCCCCCCGCAGGACTCGTCGAACTCGCTGCTGCTCGTCATGGCCGTCGCGGCCGGGCTGGTCACCCTCGGGGCCGCCGGGATCGCGACCGGTCTCACGGCCGCCGACAGCCGGCCGGACCTGTCGACCCTGGCCGCCGTCGGCGCGAGCCCGCGCATCCGCCGGGTCCTGTCGCTGAGCCAGGCCGGTGTGATCGCCGGCCTGGGCTCCCTGTTCGGCCTCGCCGCCGGTCTCGGGTCGGTCCTCGCCGTCCTCGCCGCCATCAACCAGGGCTACGCCCGTTCCTGGCCCGTGCAGGACCCCTACCCGATCGTCGTCCCGTGGTCGGTCCTCGGCGTGCTGGTCGTGGTGCCGCTGGTCGCCATGCTCGGCGCCGGGCTGTTGGCCAGGTCCCGCCTGCCGGTCGAACGCCGCGCCGGCTAGCTTCCGCCCCCGTCGGTCACGGGTCGGGTGCGAGGCCGAAGCCGCTGCGGCGGCGGCCTCGCACCGACCCGTGACCGGCGCCGGCCAGGTCGCGCCCGCCTGGCGTGCGCCGCGGCTCAGCCGACGGCGCCCTGGACGCCGACGAGGGCGCCGATGAGGTAGGTGGCGCTGGCCGCCGCGGCGCCCAGCAGGAGCTGGCGCAGGCCGCCGGACCACCAGGCCCGGGCGGTGAACCGGGCGACCACCGCCCCCGCCGCGAAGAGCCCCAGCCCGCCGACGGCCAGCGCCAGCCAGAGGCTCGTCGAGCCGAGCAGGTAGGTCAGCAGCGGCACCAGCGCCCCGACCGAGAAGAACAGAAACGACGAGATCGCCGCCGCCCACGGGCTGGGCTGGTCGTCGGGGTCGACGCCGAGCTCCTCCCGGACGTGCACCCGCAGGGCCTCCTCCGGGTTGCGCCGCACGGCCTCGGCGACCTGCATGGCGAGGTCGTGCGGCAGGCCCCGCGCGACCCACGCCTGGGCCAGCTCGCGCGCCTCGGCCTCGGGGTGCCGCTCCAACTCGCGGCGTTCCTTGGCCACCTCGGCGGCGACCTGCTCGTTGGCCGAGCGGACGCTGGTGTACTCCCCCAGCCCCATCGAGATGGCGCCGGCCACCAGGCCGGCCACGCCGGTCAGCACGATGCTGCGGGGCGACACCCCGCCGCCGCCGACGCCCGCGATCAGGGCGATGTTGGTGACCAGACCGTCCATCGCGCCGAAGACGGCGGGCCGCAGCCAGCCGCCGGACACGTCCGCGTGGTGCGCCTCGCGCAGGGCCGCCGGGGTGTCGGTCACGGCAGGGTGAGGATCTCGTGGCCGTCCTCGGTCACCACGATGGTGTGCTCGAACTGTGCCGTCCACTTGCGGTCCTTGGTGACGACCGTCCAGCCGTCGTCCCACATGTCGTACTGGTGGGTGCCGAGGGTGATCATCGGCTCGATCGTGAACGTCATCCCCGGCTCCATCACGTCGGTGGGGCGGGGGCTGTCGTAGTGCGGCACGTAGAGCCCGCTGTGGAAGGACTCGCCGATGCCGTGGCCGGTGAAGTCGCGCACCACGCCGTAGCCGAAGCGCTTCGCGTACGACTCGATGACCCGGCCGATCACGTTGATCTGGCGGCCCGGGGCGACGGCGCGGATGCCGCGCATCATCGCCTCGTGGGTCCGCTCGACCAGCAGCCGCGCCTCCTCGCCGACCTCGCCGACGCAGAAGGTGGCGTCCGTGTCGCCGTGCACCCCGTTGATGTACGCGGTGACGTCGACGTTGATGATGTCGCCGTCCTGCAGCACGGTGGAGTCGGGGATGCCGTGGCAGATCACCTCGTTGAGGCTGGTGCAGCAGGACTTCGGGAAGCCCTTGTAGCCCAGCGTCGACGGGTAGGCGCCGTGGTCGCAGAGGAACTCGTGCACGACCCGGTCGATCTCGTCGGTGGTCACGCCGGGCTTGCAGTGCTCGCCGGCGAGCTGGGTGGCCTGCGCGGCGAGCCGACCGGCGATCCGCATCTTCTCGATGGTCTCCGGGGTCTGCACGTGCGAGCCGCGCCACTCCTGGGGACGCTTCTTGCCCACGTACTCCGGGCGGACGATGTGGGCGGGCACGGGCCGCCACGGGGAGAGCGTGCCTGGGGTCAGCGGCGGGCGGACGGTCATGGCCCCAAGCCTATCGCCGGGCGGGCGGGTGACCCCCGCCACCGCCCGCCCGGCCCGGTTGTTGCCGTGCCCGGGGCGCTGTGCCATTGTGGCTGCGTGGATCAAGGGGACGGCGCGCCTCCCGTCTTCTCCGCCAGCGCGGAGACCGACGGCGGTCACCTCCGCGTCGTGGTGACCGGCGAGGTCGACATGGCCACCGCCGACACCATGGTCCAGACGGTGCTGCGGGAGCCGGCCGAGCGGGTGACGCTCGACCTGCGGGAGGTCACCTTCTTCGACTCGGCGGCCATCCACGCGGTGGTCCGGCTGGCCCAGCAGTTCCCCGACACCCTCGCCGTGCTGCCCTCGCGGCAGGTCCGCCGGGTGCTGGACATCTCCGGCCTGGGCGACCAGGGCTGGCTCCGCCCGGCCTGACCGACAGCGCCGGGCGGGCGTTCAGTCCGCCAGCCGCCGGCGCAGCGTCACTTCCGTCCCCTCGGCGGCACGCGTGACCGACAGCTCCCCCAGCGCCTTGATCAGGGACAGCCCCCGCCCGCGGAACCCCGACCCGGACGACTCCCGCCACCGGCCGCTGTCGCGCACCGTGGCCACCACGGTGCGGTCCTCGATGGTCACCTCGACGCTGATCGTCGGCTCCGCCGGGTCGACGGGGTGCTCGATGGCGTTGGCGGCCGCCTCGGAGACGGCGACGGTCAGGTCGAACAGGTCGGTCTCGCCGACGGAGTGCGCGACGAGAAAGTCCTCCAGCCGCTTGCGCAGCACGCTGAGCCGGGTCGGGTCGGCGGGCAGCCGCAGCGCGAGGCGGTTCAGCTCCGCGGCCTCCAGGGCGAGCACCGCGACGTCGTCACGCAGCGGCCGGCCGGCGACCCGCGCCACCACGGCGTCGACCAGGTCGGCGACGTGCCGGCCGGGCAACGCCGCGTCGCTGCGGAGCCGGGCCAGCGCCGCGTCGATGTCGAGTTCGCGGTCCTCGATCAGCCCGTCGGTGTAGAGCAGCAGCCGGCTGCCCGGGGTCAGCGTCCCCTCGACCGTCCGGTAGGTCGTGTCCGGGATCGCCCCGACGGGCGGCCCGAGCGCCCGGTCGTACAGGAACTCCACGTCGTCTCCCCGGATCAGCAGAGGTGAGGGGTGGCCGGCGCTGGCGTACCGCAGCCGGCCGGTGCGGGGGCTGAACCAGAGGCAGACGACGGTGGCGAAGGAGCGGCCCTCCGTCGTCCCGACCAGCCGGTTGAGCCGGGTCAGCGACTCGCCGGGGTCGAAGCCCTCCAGCACGTACGCCCGCAGCGCGTTGCGGAGTTGGCCCATCGCCGCGGCCGCGCGGACACCCTTGCCGACCACGTCACCGATGGCCAGCACCAGATCCTCCTCGCCCAGCGAGATGACGTCGTACCAGTCGCCGCCGACCTCCACGTCGGCGCTGCCGGGCAGGTAGCGGCTGGCGACCAGGGCCCCCGGCAGCTGGGGCAGCGACCGGGGCAGCAGGCTGTGCTGGAGGGTGGTGGCGATCCGGTGCTCGGCCTCGTAGAGCTGGGCGTTCTCCAGCCGCACGCCGACGAGCCGGGCGAGCTGGGTGAGGGCGGCCTCGTCGGTGTCGGCGCCGTCGCCCGCCGGGCGCCAGACCCGCAGCTCGCCGAGCTGCTCGCCGGTGGTGCCGGTGAGCGGCAGCACGAAGGACGGCTCGATCGGGGCCATCCCGCCACCGTCGGCCGCGAAGCGCATCCCGGCGGCCGAGACCACCACCCGGGCGGCCTCGGCGAGGCTCACCGCGTGCCGCGCGGCGACCTGGAGCACGTCGGCCGTGGAGCGGGCCGTGTTGACCGCGACCGCGGCGTCCGCCAGGGCGCGCAGCCCACGGATGATCTGGCCACGGAGCTGGCCCAGCTCGACGTTGGCGCGGACCCGGGCGATCAGCTCCTGCCCGGAGAAGGGCTTGGTGAGGTAGTCGTCGGCGCCTACCGAGAGCCCGGCGACCGCCTCGGCCGAGCCGGCGCGGGCGGAGAGCAGCACGATCGGCACGTGCCGGGTACGCGGGTCCGCGCGCAGCGCGGCGACCAGCCCGAAGCCGTCCAGCCGGGGCATCATCACGTCGGTCAGGACGAGGTCGAACGAGCCGTCGACGGCCAACCGCAGCGCCTCCACGCCGTCGGCGACCGCGACCACCTCCCACGACGGGGCGAGCAGCCGGGTGACGTGTTCGCGCAGGTCGGCGTTGTCGTCGGCGACCAGGATCCGGCCGGCGCCGCCGGAGCGGGCCACCCGCGTCGCGCCCTGCCCGGCGGCGTCGGCCCAGAGCGCGGTCTCCGCGACGTAGAGGTCGGCCCGGGCCAGCTCGACCTGCGCCGCGGGGGCGGCGTCCGCGATTCGCTCGGACGGAAGGTGCCCGGTGCCGAACGGGACGGTCACCGTGAAGGTGCTGCCCTCGTCGACGCGGCTGCTGGCGGCCACCTCGCCGCCGTGCATCTCGACCAGCTCGCGGACCAGGGCCAGCCCGATCCCGGTGCCCTCGTGGGTGCGCGAGCGCACCCCCGGCACCCGGTGGAACCGCTCGAAGACCTGCGGCAGCTCCTCGGGCACGATGCCGACGCCGGTGTCGGAGACCTCCAGCCGGGCGGCGCCCCCGACCGCGCGGATCCGCACCCGGATCTCGCCGTCGAAGGTGAACTTCACCGCGTTGGAGACGAGGTTGAGGACGATCTTCTCCCACATGTCCCGGTCCACGAAGACCGGCGCCGGCAGCGGCGGGCAGTCCACCACCAGGCGCAGCCCGGCCCGCTCGGTCACCGAGCGGAAGGTGCTGGCCAGTCGGGAGGTGTAGTCGGCCAGGTCGGTGGGCTGGTAGCGGGCGGCCAGCCGGCCGGCCTCCAGCCGGGAGAAGTCGAGCACCGTGTTGACCAGCTTGAGCAGCCGCAGCGCGTTGCGGTGCGTCATGGTGAGCCGGTCCGTGTACGTCGCGGGCAGCGCAGGGTCGGCGAGCAGGTCCTCCAGCGGGCCGAGCACCAGGGTCAGCGGAGTGCGGAACTCGTGGCTGATGTTGGCGAAGAAACTGGTCTTGGCCCGGTCCAGGGCGGCCAGCTCGGCGGCGCGGGCACGCTCGTGCTCGTACGCCAGTTGCGTGCCGAGGGCCCGGGACATCTGGGCGGCGACCAGGTCGAAGAAGTCGCGGTACTCGTCGGTGAGCGGCAGCCGGCGGGCGACACCGACGACCAGCGCCCCGACGGTCTCGTTCGCGGCGGTGAGCGGCAGGACCAGCGCCCGCTCGGTCGCGTCGGCCGGGACGCGGGCGAGCAGGTCCGTGACGGCCACGGTGGTGGCGCCGACGGCGGCGAGGTCGGCGAGCCGCGCCGGGGGCGGCGCGACGACCCCCTCGGCGTCGACGCCGCTGCACCCGGTCAGCGCGAGGCCGCCGTCCTCGTCGGGCAGGTACACCAGGGCGAACGGCACGTCCGGGCGGTGGCGGTCGAGCACCGCCGCGGCGGTCCGGCCGAGTTCGGCGGTGCCGCCCACCTCGGCCAGCTCGCTGCCCAGCTCGGCCAGCAGCCGCAGCCGGCGCTCCCCGAGCACCCGGCCGGTGGTCTCGTTGACGATGCAGAAGATGCCGTCGACGGTGCCGGCGGCGCCCAGGATCGGGTCGTACGAGACGTCGAAGTACGTCTCCTCCAGGAAGCCGTGCCGGTCGAGCGGGAAGGGGTGGTTCTCGGCGCGGTACGACCGGCCGTCGCGCCGGACGCCCTCCAACAGCGGCCCGAGCACGTCCCAGGTCTCCACCCAGTGCTCGCGGGCCGGCTGGCCGAGCACGTCCGGGTGCTTGCCGCCGATGGTCGGCCGGTAGGCGTCGTTGTAGAAGGCGAGCCCCTCCTCGCCCCAGAACATGACGATCTGGGCGCTGGAGGCGAGCATCATGCCGACCGCCGCGCAGAACGCGGAGGGCCAGCGGTCCGGGCTGCCCAGCGGGGTGGTGGACCAGTCGAACGAGCGCATCCGCTCGCCCATCTCACCGCCGGCGGCGAAGGCCGCGGCGAGCAGCGGAGGGACCTCCGCCGCCGGGGCGCGGTCGGACGAGCACCCCTCGTCCACGCCCCCCTGGGCCGAGCTCATGCACCCCTCCCGCGCCGGCCGTCCCCGCTTCGGCCCGATGATCCATCCGGCCGTGCCCCGCTCTGTACCCCGACGGACCAGCAACGTAACGCATCCCGCGCCCGCGGCGCTGATTACGTCCGTCCATCCGGCCGTCGACTGCCCGACAGCCCGGTCGCGGCCGACCCCGGGCGGGCCGGCCGGCCGCCCGGAACCCGGCCACCACAAGGCCCTCGGTCCCGTCAATGGGACTACCCGGCGCCGGTCCGGATCACTCGCCCGCCGACTGTGATATCGGCGACACCCGCCGCCGGCCGCGTCCTCCACAGCGGAGGAACCCGCTCACAACGGGGTGACGTACGCGCCCGTGATGCCGCCGTCGACCACGAACTGCGCGGCCGTCATGAAGGAGGCGTCGTCGCTGGCGAGGAAGGCCACGGCGGCGGCGATCTCCTCCGGCCTGCCGAACCGCCCCATGGGCACGTGCACCAGCCGGCGGGCCGCGCGCTCCGGGTCGGCGGCGAAGAGCTCCAGCAGCAGCGGGGTGGCGACCGGGCCGGGGCAGAGCGCGTTGACCCGGATGCCCTCCCGGGCGAACTGCACGCCCAGCTCCCGGGTCATCGCCAGCACCCCGCCCTTGCTCGCCGTGTACGCGATCTGCGAGGTGGCCGCCCCCATCAGCGCCACGAACGAGGCGGTGTTGATGATCGACCCGCGGCCCTGCCGGCGCATGTGCGGGATGACGTACTTGCAGCAGAGGTAGACGCTGGTGGTGTTGACCCGCAGCACCCGCTCCCACGCGTCCAGGCCGGTCTCCAGGATGGAGTCGTCCTCCGGCGGGGAGATGCCGGCGTTGTTGAACGCGACGTCGATCCGCCCGTACCGCGCGGCCACCCCGTCGAAGAGGTCGCGGACGGCCGCCTCGTCGGCGACGTCCGCGGCGACGAACTCGCCGCCGACCTCCTCGGCGGCCCGCTTGCCGGCCTCCGGGTCGACGTCCACGCAGACCACCCGCGCCCCCTCGGCGGCGAACCGCCGCGCGGTGGCCAGCCCGATCCCGCTGCCCGCTCCGGTGACCACGGCCACCCGGTCCTCAAGACGACCCTGCACGCGCCTCACTCCTCCGTTGCGATGAACACGTTCTTGACGTCGGTGAAGGCGTGCAGCGCGTCCGGACCCAGCTCGCGCCCCAGCCCGGAGCGCTTCATCCCGCCGAACGGCGTCCAGTAGCGCACCGAGGAGTGCGAGTTGACGCTCAGGTTGCCCGCCTCGACCGCCCGCGCCACCCGGAGGGCGCGTCCCACGTCGCGGGTCCAGATGGAGCCGGAGAGGCCGTACTCGGTGTCGTTGGCGAGCCGCACCGCGTCGGCCTCGTCGTCGAAGGGGAGCACCGAGACGACCGGGCCGAAGATCTCCTCCCGCCAGTGCCGGTCCGCCGGCGAGTGGGCGAGCAGCACCGTCGGGGCGTACCAGAAGCCGGGGCCGTCGGGGCGGGAGCCGGTGAACGCGACCTCCGCGCCGTCGACGTAGCCGGCCACCCGGTCCCGCTGCCCGGCGGAGATCAGCGGGCCCATCTCGGCGGTCTCCCGGGCCGGATCCTCCACCCGCAGCGCGCGCACCGCCGGTTCGAGCAGCTCCAGGAACCGGTCGTACGCCGGCCGCTGGACCAGGATCCGGGACCGGGCGCAGCAGTCCTGCCCGGCGTTGTCGAAGACGGCGTACGGCGCGGTCGCCGCCGCCCGCTCCAGGTCGGCGTCGGCGAACACCAGGTTGGCGCTCTTGCCGCCCAGCTCCAGCGTCACCCGCTTCACCTGCGCCGCGCAGCCGGCCATGATCCGGGTGCCGACCTCGGTGGAGCCGGTGAAGCAGACCTTGCGGACCGCGGGGTGGGTGACGAACCGCTCCCCCACCACGGACCCGGCGCCCGGCAGCACCGTGAACACGTCCGCGGGCAGTCCCGCCTCGCGGGCCAGCTCGGCCAGGCGCAGCGCGGTCAGCGGGGTCAGCTCGGCGGGCTTGAGCACCACCGTGTTGCCGGCGGCCAGCGCCGGCGCGAACCCCCACGCGGCGATCGGCATCGGGAAGTTCCACGGCACGATCACCCCGACCACGCCGAGCGGCTCGTGGAACGTCACGTCCAGCCCGCCCGGCACCGGGATCTGCCGCCCGGTCAGCCGCTCCGGCGCGCCCGCGTAGTAGTCGAGGACGTCCCGGACGTTGCCCGCCTCCCAGCGCGCGTTGCCGACGGTGTGCCCGGAGTTGCGTACCTCCAGCCCGGCCAGCTCCGCCAGGTGCGCGTCCACCACCGCCGCGAACCGGCGCAACAGCCGCGCCCGGTCCCCCGGCGCCACCGCCCGCCACGTCTCGAACGCTGCCGCCGCCCGCGCGATGGCCGCGTCGGTCTCGGCCAGCGAGGTCGCCGCCACCGTGCCCACGACCTCCCCGGTGGCCGGGTTGAGCACGCTCGTCACGTCCCCGCCCCGCGCGTGGTCAGAGGCGTTCGAAGCCACGGATCAGCTCCCAGTCCGTCACGGCGGCGTCGAAGGCGGCCAGCTCGACCCGCGCCTGGTTGGCGTAGTGGGCCGCCACCTCCTCGCCGAAGGCCTCCCGGGCCAGGGCGGAGGACTCCCACAGGTCGAGGGCGTCGCGCAGCGTGGCGGGCACCCGCTCGGCCCGCGGGTCGTCGTACGCGTTGCCGGTGCACTCCTCGCCCAGCTCCAGCCCGCGCTCGATGCCGTGCACGGCGCCGGCGACCAGCGCCGCGATGGCCAGGTACGGGTTCACGTCCGCCCCCGGCACCCGGTTCTCCACCCGCATGCCCTGCCCGTGCCCGACCAGCCGCAGGGCGCAGGTGCGGTTGTCCGTGCCCCAGCGCAGCGCGGTCGGGGCGAACGACCCGGGCTGGTAGCGCTTGTACGAGTTGACGTTCGGAGCGAACATCAGGCTGAACTCGCGCATGGTGGCCAGCAGCCCCGCCAGCACGCGCTGCCCGGTCACCGACAGCCGCGCCGGCCCGTCGCCCGGCATCGCCGACCGGCCGGCGGCGTCGCGCAGCGAGAAGTGGATGTGGCAGGAGTTGCCCTCCCGCTCGTTCGGCTTGGCCATGAAGGTGATCGACATGCCCTCCTGGGCGGCGATCTCCTTCGCTCCGTTCTTGTAGATGACGTGGTGGTCGGCGCAGGCCACCGCCTCGTCGTAGCGGAAGGCGATCTCGTGCTGGCCGAGGTTGCACTCGCCCTTCGCGCTCTCCGGGGTCAGCCCCGCCCCGGCCATCTCCCGCCGGATGCGGCGCAGCAGCGGCTCCACCCGGGCGGTGCCGAGCAGGGAGTAGTCCACGTTGTACTGGTTGGCGGGGGTCAGCTCCCGGTAGCCGCGCCGCCAGGCGTCCTCGTAGGAGTCGCGGAACAGCACGAACTCCAGCTCCGTGCCGGCGTACGCGGTCAGCCCGTGCGTCGCCAGCCGCTCCACCTGCCGGCGCAGGATCTGCCGGGGCGAGGCGATCACCGGCCCCGACCCGTCCAGCCAGGCCAGGTCGGCCAGGAGCAGGGCGCTGCCCGGCTGCCAGGGCACGCGGCGCAGCGTGTCGAAGTCCGGCACCATCGCGAAGTCGCCGTAGCCGCGTTCCCAACTCGACATCGCGTAGCCGTCGACGGTGTTCATGTCGACGTCGACGGCGAGCAGGTAGTCGCACCCCTCGCTGCCGTGCGCGACCACCTGGTCGAGGAAGTAGGGCGCGTGGAACCGCTTGCCCTGCAACCGGCCCTGCATGTCCACCAGGGCGAGCACCACGGTGTCGATCTCGCCGTCGGCGATGGCGACCCGCAGTTGTTCCAACGTGAGCGGAGCTTTCCTCATCGGCGGGCCTCCATCACCAAGGTCTACTGGCTAACCGGTTGACCGTCAATGCCCTGCCCGGCATCCCGGCAACCGCCTCCGGGCGCCCGGGGGTCGCCGGGCGGAGCCCCTGCCGAGCTGCCCGCCCACCGGGCCGGCGCGCGCCGTGCGCCACCGGGCGACCGGGCAAATTGCGTTGCCTGCCCGGCCCGCGCGCCGCATGCTTGAGCCTGTGACCAGGCCCGATCGCGACGGGCCACCGCCGGGCGCTCGGACCGCCCCGGCACCGCGGCGGCGCGGGGCACGTCACCTCTCTCTCACCCGTACGGCGATGCGCCGTACCCGACGCCCGCCCCGCGCCGCCGCCCCACAACGTCAGGCCAGCAGGAGCCCGGCGACCCAGATCGCCGCGACGAGCACGCCGGCGAGGAACTCGACCAGCATGGACAGGCCGGCGGCCGCCACCGCCTGCTTCGTCGCCGGCCAGGCCAACCGGGAGTCGCCCAGCCGCAGCCGCTCCGCCGCCCACACCCCGCCGACGAAGCCGAGCACCAGCCCGACCACGGGAACGACGAAGAACCCGACCAGCCCCAGCACCCCGCCGGCGAGCAGCGAGGACGTGGGCACCCCGGTGCGTTTCAGGTTGCGGCCCGGCCAGGCGTACTTGACGACCGTGCCGCCGGCGACGACCACGGTGGCGGCGGTGAGCACCGCCCAGCGTCCGGCCCCCGCGCCGCCGAAGAGCGCCCAGACCAGCACCCCACCCCAGCAGAGCGGCAACGCCGGCAGGCCGGGCACCACCACGCCGGCCAGCCCGGCGAGGATGGCCAACCCGGCGAGCACGGCGACGGCCGCCTCGGTGTCCGTGAGGCTCATGCCGCGGCCCCGTGCCCGCCGCCGCGCAACCGGGCGGTGATCTCCGCCGCCGGCGCCGGCGGGCCGAAGAACCGACCCTGCCCGGTGTCGCAGCGCAACGCCCGCAGCCGCTCGGCCTGCACCCCGGTCTCCACCGCCTCGGCGGTGACCCAGAGTTCCAGCGCGTGCGCCAGCCGCACCAGCGCGTCCACGATCCGCTCGTCCCGGTGGTCGGCGGTCGCCTCCGGGCCGTCGCCCCGGATCCCCTCGACGAACGGCCCGGCCAGCTTCAGGCAGTGGATCGGCAACCGGCGCAGGTACGCCAGGTTGGAGTAGCCGGTGCCGAAGTCGTCGATCGCCAGCCGTACGCCGAGCGCGGCCAGCCGGTGCAGCGACCGCAGCGGCTCCCCGGCGGTGCCCATCACCGCGCTCTCGGTCAACTCCAGTTGCAGCAGGTCCGCCGGGAGCCCGGTGGAGGCCAGCGCGTCGGCGACGGTCTCCACGATGCCCGGGTCGTCGGCCTGCCGGGCGGCCAGGTTGACGCTGACCACCAGGCGGGCGGCGGGGAACTCGCGCCGCCACGCCTCCGCGTCCCGGCAGGCCCGCCGCAGCACCCACTCGCCGAGCCGGACGATCAGGCCGGTCTCCTCGGCCAGCCCGATGAACCGGTCCGGCCCGATCAGCCCCAGCTCCGGGTGCTGCCAGCGGACCAGCGCCTCCACGGCCAGCATCGAGCCCTCCAGCAGGGACACGATCGGCTGGTAGTGCAGGACGAACTCGCCCCGGTCCAGGGCCGCCGGCAGGCCCGCGGCCAGCGCGGAACGGGCGATGTCCCGGGCGCCGCGCTCCGGGTCGTAGACCGCCCACCGGCCGCGGCCCTCCGCCTTCGCCCAGTAGAGCGTGGTGTCGGCGGCCTTCATCAGCTCGGACGCGCTCGTCCCGCCGACCGGGCACTCGACGATGCCGACGCTCGCCGACACGGCGAGCTGCTGCTCACCGATCCGGACCGGGGCGGAGACCGCGGCCAGGGCCGCCTCGGCGACGGCCACCGCGTCGTCGATGCCGGTGCCGTCGTCGACCAGGATGACGAACTCGTCCCCGCCCATCCGCGCGACCAGGTGGCCGCGGCCGGCGACGCACTCGGCGAGCCGCCGGGCGATCACCACGAGCAGCCGGTCGCCGAGGTCGTGGCCGAGGCTGTCGTTGACCGCCTTGAAGCCGTCCAGGTCGAGGAAGCAGACGCCGACGCGGTGGTCCGCGTCGGCCCGTTCGAAGACCCGGCCCAGCGTCTCGAAGAACAGGGTCCGGTTGGGCAGGCCGGTGAGCGGGTCGTGCAGCGCCTGGAAGCGGAGCCGCTGCTGGAGTTCGTACCGCTCGGTGATGTCCTCGATCATGGCGACGGTGAACCGGGGCCGGCCGTCGTCGTGCCGGATCAGGGAGACGGACAGGTCGGTCCAGACCACGCTGCCGTCCTTGCGGTAGTAGCGCTTCTCCACCCGGGCGCGGTCGTGCTTGCCCTCGATCAGCTCCTGGTAGAGCTCCCACATTCCGGCCGCGTCGTCCGGGTGGAACAGCGACGCCACGTTGATCTGCCGCAGCTCCTCGATGGAATAGCCGAGCATGTCCGCGAACGCCTGGTTGACGTCGATGATCTTCCCGTCGATGCCGGCGATGCCGATGCCCGTGGCGGCCCCGACGAAGACCGCCCGGAACCGCGCCTCGCTGTCGCGCAGGGCCTGCTCCACCTCGTCGCGCGCCTGCCACGCGGAGCGGGCGATCCGCTCCTGCTGGGCGAAGGTGCGGTCGCGCAGGGCGCGGGCGTATCCGGCGGCGAGGCCGCCCTGCAACGCCGCGACCCGTCGCCCGGCCTCGTCGCGGTGCGCGAGGCCGGGCAGCACCTCGGCGAGGAGGCGCTCGCCGACGGCCTGCACCGACCAGTCGAGCACCCGCGGCTCGGTCAGGTGCTCCTCGACCAGCGCGCGCCCGACCTGCTCCGCCGGCAGGGCCGAGAAGGGCTCGGCGAGCACGGCCTGGGCCAGCCGGACGGTGTGTACGTACAGCAGCCGCTCGGTCTCGGCCGCGCTGAGCGGCACGAAACCGAGCCGGCGCACCGCGCGCGACCACTCGGTCGCGTAGCGCAGCGCGCCCGACCGGCTGAGGTCGTCGCCGCCGGGCTCCGGGACGGCGGCCATGGGCTCAGTCGGTCGGCCGGTCGTACCGGGCGACGCCGCCGAAGGCGCCGAACCGCTCCGGCTGCTCGTCCACGTCGGACGGCGAGTCCGGTCGCCAGAGCGGCATGTGCACCACACCCGGCTCCAGGAGCGTCCAGTCGCCGAAGAAAGCGGTGATCTCGGCCCGGGAGCGCAGCGTGATCTCGGTGTCGGTACGCGCCGAGAGGCGCTGCGCGTCGAGCATCTCCTGCGGCTGGTCCTCGAAGGTGGAGTGCGAGATGACCAGGTAGCTGCCCGGGGCCGCGGCGCCCCGCAGGGTGGCCAGGATGTCGCCGGGGCGATCGGCGTCGGGGATGAAGTGGACCACCCCGGCGAGCAGGATGCCCAGCGGCCGGCCGAAGTCGAGCAGCCCCAGGTCGCGGGCCTCGGTCAGGATCCGCTCCGGCTCCCGCAGGTCGGCGTGGATCACCCCGGTCAGTTCGTTGCCGGCGAGCAGCTCGCGGCTGTGCGCCACGGCGACCGGGTCGATGTCGACGTAGACGACCCGCGCCTTCGGGTTGGCCGTCTGGGCGACCTCGTGCACGTTGCCGACGGTCGGGATGCCGGAGCCGATGTCGAGGAACTGGTCGATGCCGCCGTCGAGCAGCGTGCGCACCGCCCGACGCAGGAACTCGCGGCCGGCGCGCATGGTGGCCGCCAGGTTCGGGGTCATGCTGGCGATCTGCTCGGCGAGCTGCCGGTCGATCTCGAAGTTGTGCGCCCCGCCGAGGAAGTAGTCGTACACCCGGGCCGCGCTCGGCCGGGAGAGGTCGATCTCGGCGGGAAGTCCGTCCGGCATCTGCACTGCTGCACCCCTGTGTCGTCGCCGCGGTGCGGGAGGGGACCGGTGTCGGCGTGCGTGGGCACGCCGGGCACCGGCCGACCCGCGGGTCGTGTGGTGCTGACCACTCTAGGCCGCGAACTCCCGGCTCCGGGAGATCCCATGACCCACTTCGTCGGCACTTCGGAGCGCCGTCACGGACCGGACACCCAGCTCGAGACCGGGCGGGCGGCGGCGCCCGCTCCGGACGGACGCAGCGGGCGCACGGATCGCACGAGGCCGGGCGGGACGGGCCGGCCGCCCGGGCGGCGCCCGGGGTCAGCCGGCGGACTCCAGCAGCAGCGAGATGCCCTGGCCCACGCCGACGCACATGGTGGCGAGGGCCCGCCGCCCGCCCCGGCGGCGCAGCTCCAGCGCGGCCGTCAGCGCCAGCCGGGCGCCGCTCGCGCCGAGCGGGTGCCCGAGCGCGATCGCCCCGCCGTTCGGGTTGACGTGCTCGGCGTCGGTGGGCAGGCCCAGCTCGCGCAGCACCGCGACGGACTGCGCGGCGAACGCCTCGTTCAGCTCGATCACGTCGACCGCGTCGAGGCCGACGCCGAACCGGTCGAGCAGCTTCCGGGTGGCCGGCACCGGCCCGACGCCCATCACCCGCGGCGGTACGCCGGCCGCGGCGGCGCCGGCGACCCGGGCCAGCGGGGTGAGGTGGTGGCGGGCCACGGCCGCCTCCGAGGCGACCAGCAGCGCCACCGCGCCGTCGTTGACGCCCGAGGAGTTGCCGGCGGTCACCGTGCCGCCCTCGCGGAACGGGGTGGGCAGCGCGGCGAGCTTCTCCAGCGACGTCTCCCGGGGGTGCTCGTCGACCTCGACGAGCTTCGTCTCGCGCCGCCCCGCCGGCACGGTCACCGGCACGATCTCCTCGGCGAACCGGCCGTCCGCCTGCGCCTTCGCGGCCCGCTGCTGCGACCGGTACGCGAACTCGTCCTGCTCGGCGCGGCCGACGCCGTACTCGGCGGCGACGTTCTCCGCGGTCTCCGGCATGGAGTCGATGCCCCAGTGCTTCTTCATCAGCGGGTTGACCAGCCGCCAGCCGATGGTGGTGTCGTAGACCTCGGCGGTGCGGGAGTACGGGGTCGTCGCCTTCGGCATCACGAACGGGGCGCGGCTCATGCTCTCCACCCCACCGGCCACGACGAGGTCGGCCTCGCCGGCCACGATGGACCGGGCCGCCGTGGCCAGGGCGTCCAGGCCGGAGCCGCAGAGCCGGTTGACGGTGCTGCCGGGCACCTCCTCGGGCAGGCCACCGAGCAGCGCCGCCATCCGCGCCACGTTGCGGTTGTCCTCGCCGGCCTGGTTGGCGCAGCCCAGGATCACGTCGTCCACCCGCGCCCAGTCCACGGTCGGGTGCCGGGCGACCAGCTCGCGGATGACGTGCGCGGCCAGGTCGTCGGGGCGGACGCCGGCGAGGGCGCCGCCGTACCGGCCGATCGGGGTGCGGACACCGGCCACCAGGTATGCCACGGTCATCAGCGCGATCCTTCGGGGGGGTGGGAAGGGGCGGGGGCGGGCGGTTCCGGGTCACGGGGACGCCCGGCAGCCAGGATATCCGCGCGCGCAGCGGATAGGTTGACGGCATGGCCCGGGCCCAGTTCAGCGCAGAGACCAGCGGCGGTGGCGAGTTCGTCCGCCAGCCCAACCGGTTCACCGGTCGGGTCACCCCCCACTCGACCTCCCCGGCCGGCGGCGGCCCCGACGAGCAGGGCCGCTGGCCGCTGGAGCCGGGCCGCTACCGGCTGATCTGGTGCCGGGCCTGCCCGTGGGCGCACCGGGCTCGGATCGTCCGGAACCTGCTCGGCCTGCAGGACGCGATCTCGCTCGGCACGGTCGACCCGATCCGCGACGAGCGGGGCTGGCGGTTCAGCCTCGACCCGGACGGGTTCGACCCGGTGCTCGGCATCGGCTTCCTCTCCGAGGCGTACCTGGCCACCGACCCCGACTACACCGGGCGGGTCACCGTGCCGGCCCTGGTCGACACCCGCACCGGGCGGGTGGTCACCAACGACTACCCGCAGCTCACCCTCGACCTCTCCACCGAGTGGCGCAGCCTGCACTCACCGGACGCGCCGGACCTCTACCCGGTCGAGCTCCGCCCCGAGATGGACGCGCTGATGGCGGAGATCCACCGGGACGTCAACAACGGCGTCTACCGGTGCGGCTTCGCCACCTCCCAGTCGGCGTACGAGGAGGCGTTCACCGCGCTGTTCGCGCGGCTCGACGCGCTGTCGGAGCGGCTGGCGGGCCGGCGCTACCTGATGGGTGACGCGATCACCGAGGCCGACGTGCGGCTCTTCACCACCCTGGTCCGCTTCGACGTGGCGTACCACGGGCACTTCAAGTGCAACCGGCAGAAGCTCATCGAGATGCCGGTGCTCTGGGCGTACGCGCGGGACCTGTTCCAGACGCCGGGCTTCGGCGAGACGGTCGACTTCGACCACATCAAGCGGCACTACTACGGCACCCACGCGGCGATCAACCCGACGGGCATCGTCCCGCTCGGCCCCGACACCTCCGGCTGGACCACGCCGCACGGGCGTGGCTGAGCCGCGCCGGGCCGGCCCGACCACCACCCCGGGCGGGCCCGCGCCCCGCCGCGCCGCCCCGACCGCCACCTGGCGCCGGGCCGCCGCGTCGGCCGCGGTCGGCTGCATCGCCGCTGGCGCGGCGGCGGTGACCGTCGCCGTGGTCGCCGGTCCGGGCCCGGGCCTGACCGGGTACGTCAGCGAGGCGGGCGTCACCGACAGCGCGTACGCCCCGGCGTACCGGATCGGGGTCTTCGCCCTGGCCGCGGCGCTGCTGCTGCTCGCGGCGGCGCTGCGGGCGGGGCTGCGGGTCGCGGCCGCGCTGCTCGCCGCCGGGAGCGTCCTCACGCTGGTCTCGGGCGCGGTGACGTGCAGCGAGGGCTGCCCGCTGCCGCCGTTCGAGCGGGCCACGGCGGCCGACCTGGTGCACGGCGGGGCGAGCATCGTCGCGGTGGCCTCGGTGGTCCTCGCGATGCTGGCGATCGCCCTCACGCCCGGGGCCGACCGGTCGCTGCGCCGGCTGGGCGCCGGGGCGGCCGCGGCGGCGCTGCCGCTGGCCGGGGCGGTGGGGCTGGCGATGCTCACCGTCGGCCGGGGCGCCCTGGTCGGGGTGCTGGAGCGGCTGCTGCTCCTGGTGGCCCTCCTCTGGGCCGCCGCCACCGCCACCGCCGTCGCCCTCCGGCGGTGAGGAAGGGCACCTCGCCGACGCCTCCGGTGGCGGAGAGGCCCCTTCCCCACCCCTGCTGTAAGGAGCGTCACCGGAGTCGATACTTCCGGCCGGCCGGCCAGGGCGTTAGCCTCGGCGAGCGATGACCAACGTCTGGCACCTCACCGTTCGCCTGTATGTCGACCTCCGACTGCAGGCCAGCGGCGTCTGTCCGGCGCAGCCGCTCTCCTGACGCTGCCCCGTTCGACCTCCAGACCCTGGGACACATCCTCATGGCTTCCGCCCTGCGCAAGATCCCCTTCTCCGTGCAGATCCTGCTCGGCCTCGTCCTCGGCGTGGCGCTCGGCTTCCTCGCCCGCGCCAACGGCCTCAGCTGGCTCACCAGCACCCTCGACACCGTCGGCGGCCTCTTCGTCCAGCTGCTCAAGCTGGCCGTGCCGCCGCTGGTCTTCACCGCCATCGTCGTCAGCGTCGTCAGCCTGCGGGGGGTCGCCAACGCCGCCCGGCTCGCGCTGAAGACCCTGCTCTGGTTCGGCGTCACCGCGCTGATCGCGGTGAGCGTCGGCATCGGGCTCGGCCTGCTCACCGACCCCGGTCGCGGCGTCACCCTGGACACCGCGGCCGCCGCCGCCCCGAAGAAGACCGGCTCCTGGACCGACTTCCTCACCGGCATCGTGCCGACCAACCCGGTCGGCGCGTTCGTCGACGGCAACGTGCTCCAGATCGTCTTCCTGGCCCTCGTCGTCGGCGCCGCGGCGCTGCTGGTCGGCGAGGCCGCGGAGCCGTTCGTGGCGCTCAACCGCGCGCTGCTGGAGATCGTCCAGAAGGCGCTCTGGTGGGTCATCCGGCTCGCCCCGATCGGCACGCTCGGCCTGATCGGCAACGCCGTCGCCTCGTACGGCTGGGATCTGGTGGCGCCGCTCGCGAAGTTCACCACCGCCGTCTACGTCGGCTGCGCGATCGTGCTGTTCGTGGTCTACCCGCTGCTGCTCGTGGCCGCCGGCCGGCTCAACCCGCTGCGCTTCTTCGCCGGCGCCTGGCCCGCGATCGAGCTGGCCTTCGTCTCCCGCTCCTCGGTGGGCACGATGCCGGTGACCCAGCGCTCGGTCGAGCGGCTCGGCGTCCCCCGCGAGTACGCCTCGTTCGCGGTGCCGTTCGGCGCGACCACGAAGATGGACGGCTGCGCCGCGATCTACCCGGCGCTGGCGGCGATCTTCGTCGCCCAGGTCTTCGGGGTGGACCTCGGGGTCACCGACTACCTGCTGATCGCCTTCGTCTCGGTGGTCGGCTCGGCCGCCACCGCCGGCCTGACCGGCGCGATCGTGATGCTAACGCTGACCCTGAGCACGCTGGGCCTGCCGCTGGCCGGCGCCGGCCTGCTGCTGGCGATCGACCCGATCCTCGACATGATCCGCACCGCCACCAACGTGGCCGGCCAGGCGCTGGTACCGACCATCGTCGCGGCCCGCGAGGGCACGCTGGACCGGACCGCGTACGACTCGGCCGGCCGGCGCGCGCCGCTCGCCCCGGCGGACGCGGACGCCGACGCCCGGTCCCGCCGGCCGGAGGACCTGAGCCCCGTCCCGGCCTGAGCGCCCCGTCCCGGCCGACGTCCGAGGCGCCCGGATCCGCCCCGGCAGGTCGCCGACCGCGCCGGGCCGCCCACCCGACGGACCGGGGAGGGCCCCTCCCACGAGGGGTCCTCCCCGGTGTCCCGGAGAGGATGACGACATGAGTGCGCTCTTCACGCCGCTGGCCCTGCGCGCGGCGACCCTGCCCAACCGGATCGCCCTGGCGCCGATGTGCCAGTACACCGCCGGCCCGGACGGCCTGCCCACGGACTGGCACCTGGTGCACCTGGGCGCCCGGGCGGTCGGCGGCGCGGGCCTGGTGATGACCGAGGCCACCGCGGTGGTACCCGAGGGGCGGATCAGCCCGCAGGACACCGGGCTCTGGTCCGGCGCCCACGTCGACGCGTGGCGGCCGGTGACCGCGTTCGTCGCGGCGCACGGCGCGGTGCCGGCGGTGCAGCTCGCGCACGCCGGGTTCAAGGCGTCGACGTACCGGCCGTGGGCGCCACGGCGCGGCGGGGTGCCCGACGCGGAGGGCGGGTGGACCCCGGTCGGCCCGGGTTCGACGCCGTTCGTGCCCGACTACCGGGTGCCGGAAGCACTGGACGAGGCCGGGATCGCCGGCGTCGTCGAGGCGTTCGCGGCGGCGGCCGGGCGGGCGGTCGACGCCGGCTTCGCCGCCGTGGAGATCCACGCCGCGCACGGCTACCTGCTGCACGAGTTCCTCTCGCCGCTGACCAACCACCGGCGGGACGCCTGGGGCGGGGACCGGGCCGGGCGGATGCGGCTGACCCTGGAGGTGGCCCGCGCGGTCCGTGCGGCGGTCGGCGAGGACGTGCCCGTGCTGACCCGGATCTCGGCCACGGACTGGGAGCCCGAGGGCTGGACGGTCGAGGACAGCGTGGTGCTCGCCGGCGAGCTGGCCGGCGCCGGCGTCGACCTGGTCGACTGCTCCTCCGGCGGCGCGTCGGCCACCGCGACGGTCCCCGTCGGCCCGGGCTACCAGGTGCCGCTGTCCGCCCGGGTGCGCCGCGAGGCGGGCGTGGCCACCGGCGCGGTCGGCCTGATCGTGGAGCCGGAGCAGGCGGAGGCGGTCGTCGCCGCCGGCGACGCCGACCTGGTCCTGCTCGGGCGCGAGCTGCTGCGCGACCCGTACTGGCCGCACCGCGCCGCCGCCAAGCTCGGCGCCACCGCCGCCTGGCCCGCCCAGTACCTCCGCGCCGTCTGACCGGTCCCGGGCCGCTCCCCTCGCCGGTCGTGAGGTCGGCGGCGCTCGTCGCGCATCGCCGCCGACCTCGGGATCGACGTCCGCGACCCCGGTGGCGGGGCCGGGGCGCCGACCACGCCCGGTCAGCCGGCCAGGTGGGACCAGCGGGGTTCCAGCTCGCGCCAGGGGCCCTGGGCGGCGACCGTGCCGGCACGGAGCACCACGACGTGGTCGGCCCGGACCAGGGCCGCCCGCTTCGAGGTCGAACCCACCACGGTCACCCCGTGCTCGCGCAGGGCCTGCCAGAGCGCCAGCTCCGTGGTGACGTCCAGCGCCGAGGACACGTCGTCGGCCACCAGCAGCTCGGTACGCGGCGCGAGCGCCCGGGCCAGCGCGAGCCGCTGGAGCTGCCCGCCGGAGAGCCGGGTGCCCTTGTGCCCGATGAGCAGCCCCAACCCGCCCCCGGCCGCCGCCAGGTCATGGTCGAGCTGGGCGGTCGACACCGCCGCGGCGGCGTCCACCTGGTGGCCGAGGGTGATGTTGTCGGCCACCGTGCCGGAGAGCACCCGGGGCAGCTGGCCGACGTAACCCACCTGGTTGGGGCGCAGGAACAGCTCCGGCTCGGTGACCGGCTCGCCGTTCCAGGTCAGCAGGCCCGTGTGCGGGGCGATGCCGGCGAGCGCCCGCAGCAGCGACGACTTGCCCGAGCCGACCGGCCCGACGACCAGCACCAGCTGGCCGCGTTCCACCGTCAGGTCGACGTCGCGGACGGCCACCGTCCCGTCGGTGTGCCGGACGCCGAAGCCGGTCAGCTCCAGCCGGCGCAGCGGGCGCCGGGGTGGCACGTCCGGCGCCGGCGCGGTCCCCGCGCCCAGGTCCACGTCCGGCACCGCCGCCGAGTACGCCCGCACCCCGGTCATCGCCACCGTCCGCCGCGTCCACACCCGCGCCGAGGGGATCTGCGAGATCAGCGACGCCGTCGTCCAGGCGAACCAGCGGGCCGCCGCCAGGGTGGCGACCACGACGAGGGTGGCCCCGGCCGACAGCTGGCCGGCCAGGAACAGCGCCCACGCGCCGATCGGCAGCAGGCCGCTGACCAGCGACGGGGTCGACCGCGACCACACCTGCACCGCGATCTCCCGGCGCTGCCGGTCGCTGCGGACGACGTCGAGGTCGGCCAAGTGGGCCAGCACCGGCCGGGTGGCGCCCGCGAGTTTCACCGTACGGGCGGCCGACAGCGTGGAGACCAGCGCGGTGGCGAACGCGGCCCGGGCCGCCACGGTGGCCCGCGCGGAGCGCTCCAGCCGCGGCCCGAACAGCGTCGCGACCAGCCCGGAGACCACCATCGTCCCGGCGAAGAACAGCCCCGGCACGACGCTGCCGGTCACGACCGTCATCGCGGCCAGCAGCATGAGCGAGATCCCCTGGTCGCTCACGTTGTCGGCGAGCTGCACCACCCGCTCGGTGTCGCCGCCCTGGGCCACCACCTCGGCGGGGGTGTGCCCGCTGACGCGGCGCGGGCCGGTCTGCCCGTGCACCAGCCGCAGGCTGATCCGCAGCATCTGCCGCACCCACCACTGCGGGAACCGGTAGCCGGTGAACCAGTGCACCGGCACGGTGACCAGCAGGGCGGCGACGATCCCCACCGCCGGCAGCCAGGGCTCCCCGGCGCCGTCCACCAGGTCGGCCCAGAGCCAGGGCAGCACCGGCCCGTCCAACCCGAGGATCACCAGCAGCACGAACAGCGACAGCGAGGCCAGCCCGTACCGGGGGTCGTTGACGCACAGCCGCAGGACCTCGCGCAGCTCCCGCAGGCCCCGCAGCCCCCGCGGCGGCGTCGGGGTCGCCGCCGCGGACCCTTCCGGTGCCGCCGGCGGCCCGTCGCCGTCGCGCACGGCCGGCCCTCCGTCGCCGTCGCGCACGGCCGGCCCTCCGTCGCCGTCGCGCACGGCGGGCGGTCCGGCCGCCGGCTCGACCGTGCCCGGCTCGGTGGGCGGCCACGGGTCCGGCGAGCCGGTCAGCAGGTCCGCACCGCCGGTCCTGGCCCCCGACGCGGCGTGCGCGTACGCGGTGGCGTGGCTGGTGGCGAGCAGGTCGGCGAAGCGTTCCGACTCCCGCAGCGGGCCCGCCTCGACCACCGCCCCGTCGGCCATCACCACCACCTCGTCGCAGCGACGCACGGACGACAGGCGGTGCGCGATGACGATGCCGATCCGGTCGCGCAGCAGCCGCTCGGTGGCCTGCTGCACCCGCGCCTCGGTGACGGGGTCGAGGCGGGCGGTGGCCTCGTCGAGGATCACCACGTGCGGGTCGCGCACCAGGATCCGGGCGAAGGCGACCAGTTGCTCCTGCCCGGCCGAGAGCACGTGCCCGCCCTCGCCGAGCCGGGTCTCCAGGCCGTCGGGCAGCTCGGCGATCCAGCCCGCCAGGCCCAACTCGTGCAGCGCCCGGGCGGCGGCGTCGCGCAGCTCCGGCTCGAACAGCGCGACGTTCTCGGCGAGGGTGCCGGCGAGGATCTCGGTGCGCTGGGGCACCACGGCGATCCACCGGCGCAGCTGCTCGACGTCGAGGTCGCGCAGGTCGCGCCCGGCCAGGAAGACCGTCCCCGGCGGCACGTCGACGGCCCGGGTGAGCACCTTGGCCAGGGTGGACTTGCCGGAGCCGGTCCGGCCGACCAGGGCGTACGAGCGCCCCCGGGTGAAGATCAGGTTCACGTCGCGCAGCGCGGGGCCGCGCCCGCCGTCCGGCTCGGCGCTCGGGTAGCGGAAGGTGAGGCCGCGGACCAGCAGGTCGCCCTCGGTCGGGGCGGCCCCGCCCACGGGCTCCTGCGGGGAGCTGGCCAGCAGTTGCACCCGGCCCCACGCGCCGAGGGCGTACTGGAGTTCGGGGACCATCCGGCTGACGTGCTCGACGGTCATGCCGAACCCGATCACGAGCAGCCAGACCGCGGTGAGCCGGGCGCCGTCGATCCGGCCGGTGACCAGCGCCCACGCGCCGCCGAGCACCACGGCGGCGATCGCCGCCACGCTGGCGCCGGCGGCCACCGTGGTGACCCGGGCCGACATCCGCCACACCCGGACGCCCCGGTCGAGCACCTCGGCCGCCCGCCGGGCGTAGAGGCGCAGCACGTACGGCCGGGCCAGGCTGGTCCGCACGTCGTCCTGGCCGTGGACGGCCTCCTCCATGACGGCGGCCAGGTCGGACCAGGCCTCCTCCTCGGCCATCCGGGCGGGGGCGATCCGCGCGGTGGGCCGGCGCAGCCCGACCGCGAGCAGCACGGTGAGCACCAGCATCCCGACGCCGGCCGGCCACCAGACCGCGAGGGCGACGACCGTCGAGAGCAGGCCCGTGGCCAGCCCCTGCGCGAGCCGTACGCCCTGGCTGCGCACGGCGGCGGCGACCTGGTAGACGTCGCCGTCGATGCGGTCGAGCAGCTCGCCGACGGGGGTGGTCTCCAGGGTGGGCAGGTCCTGCCCGAGCGCCACCCGGCACAGCCGGCGGCGCACGTCGGCGGACCAGTCGGCGGTCAGCCCGGCCATCAGCAGGCTGATCACGAGGTCGCTGAGCACGGCGGCGACCAGCGCCACGGCGAGCAGCGCGAAGAACCCGCCGGCGCGGTGCACCAGGACGGGACCGGCCAGCGCGGCGGCGGCGGACTGGCCGCCGGCGCCGAGCACGATCAGGCAGGTCACCACCGCCATGCGGCGGGGCGAGGTGCCCCACAGGTCCCGGAGCAGACGCATCACGGAGTCCCTTCGGGAAGGCGGTGGGGAGAGCAACCAGCCTGCTCGGTGGGGGTGTCCGCTTCAACCCATTTACGGCCGCCCGCGCACGCGGGCGGCCGGATCAGGTCCGGGCGACCCGGCGGACGATGCCGAGCAGCGCCTCCTCGACGTCCTCGATCGGCCGGTCCGGCTGGAAGACCAGCCAGTCCACCGCCACCACCAGCCCGACGCCGAAGAGCGCGGACGAGGCGGTCCGCACGTCCAGGTCCTCGGGCAGGTCGCCGGCGGCCACCCCGGACCGGACGGTCTCGGCGATGACCTCGATCGCCTCGCCGCGCAGCAGCCGCAGCGTCTGCTGCCACTCCCGGTTCGTCCGCCACATCTCCGAGAGCAGGAGCTGCGCGAAGGCCCGGTACCGCCGGATGTACTCCAACTCGGCGCGAACCAGCGCGGCCAGCGCCTCACGGGGCGGCAGCCCGGCCACGGCGGCCCGGAACTCGGCGGTGAGCAGGCCGATCCCGTGCCGGAGCAGCTCCTCGAAGAGCACCGTCTTGGACTCGAAGTTGTAGTAGACGGTGCCCTTGGCCACCCCGGCGCGGCCCGCGATGTCGTCCACGGTGGTGGCCGAGAAGCCCTGCTCGGCGATGAGCTCCACGGCCGCCTCGAAGAGGCGCTGGCGGGTGTCCTCCCGCCGCCGCGACCGTCCGTCCGTCACTGGCCCTCCCCGTCCGCGCGCCCGACCCGCCAGCATCCTCACATGGACAGTTCGGGGTGCAGCGTGGCCGGGGTCAGGCGGCGCGCCCGGCGGGCGGCGGCCACGGTGAGCGCGAGCGCCGCCGCGCCGAAGCCGGCGAGCACCAGCGCCCCGGTGACCACCGGGCTGGCGGCACCGCCGTTGACGGTGTGCCGCAGGGCCGTGACCACGTAGGTCATCGGCAGCCAGGGGTGGATCGCCTGGAAGAAGCCCGGCGAGGTCTGCACCGGGTAGGTGCCGCCGGACGAGGTGAGCTGGAGCATCAGCAGGGCCAGCGCGGCGAGCCGGCCGGCCGGGCCGAGCAGCGCGCCGAGCCACTGCACGATCGCGGTGAAGGCGAGCGAGGCCAGCGCGAGCAGGCCGAGGGTGGCCGCCGGGCGCGCCGGGGCCAGGTCGAGCGCCAGGGTCACCACCGTGAAGAGCACCCCGGCCTGGGCCAGCCCGATCGCCGCGGCGGGCAGCCAACCCGCCAGCGCCACCCGCCAGGCGGGCGCGCCGGACATCACGTGCCGCCGGTTGACCGGCCGCAGCAGCATGTACGTGATCATCGCGCCGACCCAGAGGGCCAGCCCGAGGAAGTACGGGGCGAAGCCCACGCCGTAAGCGCCAGCGGGGTTGCGGGCGGTGCGGTCCAGCGACACCGGGTCGCCGAGGACGGCGGCGCGGGCATCCGCGTCGGCGTACCCCGGGAGCTTGTCCTTCCCCGCGGTCAGGCCGTCGGCCAGGTCGCCGGCGCCGCCGCCCAGCCGGGTCAGGCCGGCCGCGAGGTCGCCGGCCCCGCTCTCCAGCCGGGTCAGGCCGTCGGCGAGCCGCTCGCCGCCGGTGCTGAGCCGGTGCAGCCCACCGTCGAGTTCCCGGGCGCCGGTGGCCAGCCGGAACAGCCCGCCGCGCAGCTCGCCGGCGCCGGTGGCCGCCGTGCCGAGGCCGTCGCGCAGCTTGGCGCTGCCCTCGGCGAGGGTGCCCAGCCCGGTGGCCAGCTCGTTCACCTTCGCCTTCGCGGCGGCGACGTCGTCGGCCAGGTGGGGTGCCGTTGCGGCGATCTCGCGGGCGGTGGCGGCGACCTTGGTCATCCGGTTCCGCAGGGTGGTCAAGTCGGCGTCGTCCAGCGTGCCGGACACCGCGCGGGCCGCCTCGACCGCCGCCTTCGCGGCCGTACGCGCGGCCACCACGCTCGGGTCGTCGGCGAGTTCGGGGTGCGCGGCGACCAGCGCGTCGAGGCGGTCGCGGACCCGCTCGGCCTGGGTGACCGCCTCCTGTGCCCGCCGGGGCAGGGCGTCCAGCCCGGCGGCGAGCGCCTGTGCCCCCTCGGCGATCGCCGTGGCCGACTCCTCGATCCGCTTCGCGTTGTCCCGCAGCACCGGCTCGATCCGGCCGGCCGCACCGTTGACCTTGTCCGCCACCGCGCGGGTCTGCGTGGCCGCGCGGGCGGTGCCGTCGGCGAGCTGCACCGCCCCGGTACGCAGTTCGCCGAGCCCGGCGGCGAGTTCGTCGGCGCCCTTCGCGGTCTTGTCGAGGCCCGCCGAGAGGCTGCCCGCCCCGGCCGCGGAGGCGTCCAGCCCGTCGGCGATCTCGCCGGCGCCGTCCTGCGACGTGCCCAGCCCGTCGGCGATCCGGCCCGCGCCGGCCTCGGAGGAGTCGAGCCCGTCGGCGATCTTCGCGGCCCCGTCGGCCGCCCGGCCGGTCTCGGCCTTGGCGTCGGTGAAGCCCACCAGCATCTTCTCGAAGTAGTTCCCGGCGGCGCTCTGCGCGGCGGCGGCCCGGATCTCGCTGAACGCCGTGCGGGCCAGCAGCCCGGAGAGGTAGTTGGTGGCGTCGTCGTTGACCACCCGCAGCTCCCCCCGGCGGGCCGGCCGGTCGGGTTCGGGGCTCGCCGCCAGGGTGGCGGAGAAGTCCTCCGGGATGGCGAAGACCAGGTGGTAGCGGCCGCTGCGCAGGCCGGCGGCGGCGTCCCGGGCGTCGGTGACGTGCCAGCCGAAGACCCGCCGGTCGAGCAGCTCGTCGGTGAGGTCCTGCCCGGCGTGCACGACGGTGCCGTCGCTGGCGGTGGCGGGGCGGTCGGCGTTGACCAGCGCCACCGGGATGCGGTCCAGCTTGGCGTACGGGTCCCAGAAGGCGTAGAGGTAGAGCGCCCCGTAGAGCAGCGGGATGACGGTGAGCACGGCCAGCGCGGCGCGGGGCAGCCGGCCCCGGGTCAGCCGGCGCAGTTCGAACCGGGCGAGTCGGAAGACGCTCATCGGGCCACCTCGGCGGTCTCGGTCGGATCGGTCTCGGCACCCGGGCCGCCCTCGGCGGGCGGCCCGGCCACCGCCGGGTCGGGGGGCGACGGCACGGGCGGCGCCTCCGCCGGGTCGGGGGGCGACGGCACGGGCGGCGGGTCCCCGAGGCGGTGCACGATCGCCGGGCTGTCCGGCTCGACGGCGCGGGCGCTGGCGACCACGGCGTAGCCCTGGTCGGCCAGGCGGGCGAGCGTCGCCCAGAGCCAGGCGCGTTCCGGGGCGTCGGATCCGGCGTCCACGTCGTCGGCGACGATCAGCCGGGGCCCGGCCAGCGTGGCCAGGACGAGGCCGAGCACCTGCCGTTGCAGCGGGGTGAGGTCGCGGCCCCGGGTGTCCGGGTCGAAGGGGGCGTCCCCGGTGAGGCCGGCCCCGGCGACGGCGGCGGCGAGGGCGTCCCGCCGGTACGCCCGCCGGGCCCGCAGCGCGGCGAGCGGCACCAACTGCCGGCGGCGGCGGGGCACCGGCCCGAGCAGCAGCAGCCGCTCCCGGACGTGCTCGGCGACGGTCAGCGCCGGGTCGGGCTCGTGCACCCCGGCGACCTGCCCCAGCGCGGCCGGGCCGTACCGGGCCAGCCGCCCCTCGCTGGTGGGGAAGCGCCCCGCCAGGGCCAGCAGCAGCGAGGTGCGCCCGCTGCCGGGCGGCCCGGTCACCGCGTGCAACTCGCCCGCGGCGGCGGTCAGGTCGACGTCCCGGAACACCCAACCCCGCCGGGTCCGCAGCCCCAGCCCGTGCGCTTCGACGACCACCATCCGCTCCGGCCCACCTTCTTAGACTGACTGGTCAGTGCAAAAACATGCTCAGCCTAGCCCCGGTCGTCCGGTTCGTCACTCCGGACCAGGGTGATCCCGGCCATGCCCGACGACGCCCGCGGCGACCGCGGTCGGTCCGGACAGGACGGCGCCGCTCCCCGCCGTGCGGGCGGCGGCACTCGCGACGGCGGGCCGCGGAGACGGGTGGGTCAGAAGAGCACGGTGGCGAGCGTGCCGACCGGCCGGAAGCCGCAGCGCTCGTAGACCCGGCGGGCCGGGGTGTTGAAGTCGTTGACGTAGAGGCTCACCGTCGGGGCGACCCGCAGCAGCGCGTCGCGCACCACGGCCGCCATCGCCGCCGTGGCGATGCCCCGGCCCCGCCACTCGGGGGCCACCCAGACCCCCTGCACCTGGGCGGTCCGGCGGGTGACCACCGCCAACTCGGCCTTGAACACCACCTGGCCGTCGACGAAGCGCGCGTACGCCCGCCCGGCCCGGACCAGCTCGGTCACCCGCCGCCGGTAGCCGCGACCGCCGTCGTCGACGAGCGGCGAGACGCCCACCTCCTCGGTGTACATCGCCACCGCCGCCGGGAAGAGCCGGTCGATCTCCCCGCCGCGCACCCGCCGCACCTCCGGGTCCGCCGGCAGCGTCGGCAGCGCGTCGGTGGCCAGCAACGGCTGGTTCGGGCGTACGTCGCGAGCCGGCCCCCAGACGTCGGAGAGCCGGTCCCAGAGGCCGAGCACCGCGTCGGCCCGGCCCACGATCGACGAGCAGAGCCGCTCCTCGCCGGCGAGCAGGTCGGCGTACGCGGCGACGGCCGGCTCGGTGGCGAGCACCGGGGTGAGGTTGCCGCCGAGCCAGCAGACCGACTCCAGGTTGCGGCGGGTGCCGTAGCCCAGCACCCGGCCCTCGGCGCGCCACCAGGCCAGCCCGCGCGCGGCGACCCGCTCGGCGACCTGCGCGCCCGCGAACGGGTCGAGGTCGAGCAGCCGCTCGACAGCGCGGCGCTCCGACTCTCCGAGTTGCCGTACCGGCACCGTCAGCACGGCTACCAGCCTGCCAGATCCGCCCCCCGCCGCGCCGGGCGAGTGACGCAAGGGACTACGGCACCGCGACCGGCGCGGTCGCGGGCGCGGCGAACCGGTTGCGGGCGGCCCAGCCGACGACCCCGGGCACCATGGCGCCGAGCGACAGGAACAGGGCGCCGAGCAGCAGCCACCCCGGCACGCCCCAGCCGACGGCCAGCGTGGTGACCACCACCGGCGCCACCATCTTGCCCAGCTCGTAGCCCATGCTGTATGCCCCCTGGTACTGCCCGTGCGCGTCCTCCGGCGCCAGCCCGAAGGAGATCCCCCAGCCGGCGGCGGAGTGCCACAGCTCCCCGACCACGTGCGCGAGCGCGCCGCCGACCAGCAGCGCGACGGCGACGCCCGTGGAGCGCCCGCCGCTGGCCGCGAAGAGGACGCAGGCCGCGGCGATGGCGAGGCCGGCGCGACGGGCCGCCCGTGCCGCCCCGGCGAGGCTCTCCGTGCCGCGCGCGGCACGGACCTGGAAGAGCACCACCACCACGGTGTTGACCAGCATCAGGCCGGAGATCAACCAGGCCGGCGCCCGGGTGTGCCCGACGATCCAGAGCGGCAGGGCGATGTTGAGCAGCCCGAAGTGCATCGACATGAGCCCGTCGAGCACGGTGAACGCCAGGAACGGCCGGTCCCGCAGCGCGACGAGCCGAGGGCCGTGCGCGGGGGCGGGCACCGGCGGGAGGTACGGCAGCCGGGTGAAGACGGCGGCGGCGAGCAGGTAGGTCACCGCGGCGGTGAGGATCAGCGCCACGTACGCCGCCCGGGTGTCGGCGGCGATCGCGAAGCCGGCGAGCACCGCGCCCACCGAGATCCCGACGTTGGTGGTGGCCCGCAGGTAGGCGCGGGTGCGGACCCGCTGGTCGGCGGGGACGGAACCGGCGATGAGCGCGCCCTTGGCGCCCCGGTCGGCGGCATCGGCGACCGCGGTTGCCGCTCCGACGGCGAGGAACGCGGGAAGCGACCCGACGGCCAGCAGGGCGGTGGTCAGGACGCCGCTGGCCGCCAGCGCCACGATCTGGGTGGCCCGGGGGCCGAGCCGGTCCGCCAGGTATCCGGCCGGGGCGCTGGCCAGCAGGCCGACCAGGGCCGCAACGGTCAGCCCGAGCCCGACCTCGGTGGCGCTCAGGCCGGCCGAGCGGGTGAGGAAGAGCGCGCTGGCCACCAGCCAGAGACCGCGCCCGACGGTGCGGACGAGAGTGCCGAGGGTGAGGGTCCGGGCCGGGCCCGGCTCAGGAAGGAGTCGCACGCCGAGACCATAGCAAGACGTACGTACGGTTTGCATTGTCGTCCCGCCATTCGGCCGCGGCTACGACGAAGGGGTGGCCGCTCCGGCGCGGAGCGGCCACCCCTTCGGTGGCGTGGGCCCGCCTGCCGGCGGGCCGGAGGAGATCAGTGCACGGTGACGGTCGCCCCCGGGAGCAGGCCGCGCAGCTCCTCGGGCAGCTCGGCGCCCATCTCGTCGGCGATGCGCAGCGCCTCCTCGATCAGCGTCTCCACGATCTGCGCCTCCGGCACGGTCTTGACGACCTTGCCCTTGACGAAGATCTGGCCCTTGCCGTTGCCGGAGGCCACCCCCAGGTCGGCCTCGCGGGCCTCGCCCGGGCCGTTCACGACGCAGCCCATCACGGCGACCCGCAGCGGCACCGGCAGCCCCTCCAGGCCGGCGGTGACCTCCTCGGCGAGCTTGTAGACGTCGACCTGCGCCCGGCCGCACGACGGGCAGGAGACGATCTCCAGGCCGCGCTCGCGCAGCCCGAGCGACTCCAGGATCGCGGCGCCGACCTTGATCTCCTCCACGGGCGGGGCCGACAGCGAGACCCGGATGGTGTCGCCGATCCCCTCGGCCAGCAGCGCGCCGAAGGCGACCGCCGACTTGATCGTGCCCTGGAACGCCGGGCCGGCCTCGGTGACGCCCAGGTGCAGCGGGTAGTCGCACTTCTCGGCGAGCAGCCGGTAGGCCCGGATCATCACCACCGGGTCGTTGTGCTTCACCGAGATCTTGATGTCACGGAAGCCGTGCTCCTCGAACAGCGAGCACTCCCACAGCGCCGACTCGACCAGCGCCTCGGCGGTGGCCTTGCCGTACTTGGCGAGCAGCCGCTTGTCCAGCGAGCCGGCGTTCACGCCGATCCGGATCGGCACGCCCGCGTCGCCGGCCGCCTTGGCGATCTCCTTGACCTTGTCGTCGAACTGGCGGATGTTGCCCGGGTTCACCCGGACCGCCGCGCAGCCGGCGTCGATCGCGGCGAAGACGTACTTCGGCTGGAAGTGGATGTCGGCGATGACCGGGATCTGCGACTTCTTCGCGATCGCCGGCAGCGCCTCGACGTCGTCCTGGGACGGCACCGCGACCCGGACGATCTGGCAGCCGGACGCGGTCAGCTCGGCGATCTGCTGGAGGGTGGCGTTGACGTCGGCCGTGAGGGTGGTGGTCATCGACTGCACGGAGACCGGCGCACCCCCACCGACCGGCACGGAGCCGACCATGATCTGGCGGCTCGCCCGGCGCGGGGCGAGCGGCGGGGGCGGCACGGCGGGGATGCCGAGGCTGACAGCGGTCACTGAGGCACTCACCTTGAGAAGAGCGTGATCGGGTTGACGACGTCCGCCGTGATGGTCAGCAGCGTGAACGCGCCGCCGATCAGGATCACCGCGTACGTGAAGGGCATGAGCTTGAGGTAGTCGACGCGGCCCGGGTCGGCGCGGCCGATCCGGGCGTAGAGCCAGGAGCGGGCCCGCTCGAACCAGGCGATGGCGATGTGCCCGCCGTCCAGCGGCAGCAGCGGCAGCAGGTTGAACACGCCGATGAAGAAGTTCAGCGAGACGAAGAGCATGAAGAACAGCAGCCAGGCGTTGTTCTCCACCGCCTCACCGCCGAGCCGGCTCGCGCCGACCACGCTGATCGGGGTGTCCATGTCCCGCTCGCCGCCGGTGATCGCGGTCCACAGGGCCGGGACCTTCTGCGGGATGCGCTTCATCGCCTCGAAGGTGTTGACCGCCATGTCGCCGGTGAAGTCGGCGGTCGCGCCGAACGCGCCGACCGGCCCGTACGTCACCCGGGTGGGGGTGCTGGGGACGAGACCGACGCCGAGCGCGGCGACGGTGGCGACCTGCCCCTTCGGGTCGTCCAGCGGCGGGCGCTGGGTCTGCGCGAGCACCGCGCTCGCGGTGCCCGGCTGGCCGTCCCGGACGTACGCGATCTGCGCCGTGTCGCCCGGCTTGAGGGCGCGCAGCGTGGTGAGCAGTTGGCCGTAGTCGTTGATCGGCGTGCCGTTGATGGCGGTGATCCGGTCGCCGTCGCGCAGCTGCGCCTGGGCGGCGGGGCTGGCGGGGTCGGTGGTCGTGCACTCCCGCAGGGTGTTCTCCGGCACCACGCAGTCCGAGAGCTGGATGACCGCCGGCTCCTTGCGGATCTCGGCCTCGGTGCTCGGGAAGTCGGGGTTGGGCAGGCCGGCGGTGACCGCGATCACCCAGAGCGTGACCAGGGCCAGCGCGAAGTGGGTGATCGAGCCGGCGGACATCACGATCGTCCGCTTCCACACCGGGTAACGCCACATCGCCCGCGGCTCGTCCGCCGGGTCGACGTCGTCGTCCTGCGGCGTCATGCCGACGATCTTGCAGAAGCCGCCGAGCGGGATGCCCTTGACGCCGTACTCGGTCTCACCCCGCCTGAACGACCAGAGCGTGGGACCGAAGCCGACGAAGTAGCGGGTGACCTTCATGCCGAATGCCTTGGCGGTGAGCATGTGCCCCGCCTCGTGCAGGCTCACCGAGATGAGGATCGCGAGGGCGAAGAGCACCACCCCGAGCAGGTACGCCATCAAGCTCCTTCCACCGAACCCGCGATGATGATCTCCTGCGCGTGCGCGCGCGCCCACGACTCCGCCGCGAGCACGTCCTCGACGGTACCTGGTTCGTCGAAGTCGGGAGCGTCCTCCAGCACCCGCTGAAGGGTGTCGACGATGCCGAGGAAGGGCAGCCGGCCGGCCACGAACGCGGCCACGCACTCCTCGTTCGCCGCGTTGTAGATCGCCGGCCGGCAGCGCCCGGCCTCGCCGGCGGCCTTGGCCAGCGCCACCGCCGGAAACGCCTCGTCGTCCAGCGGCGCGAACTCCCAGGTGTGCGCCGCCGTCCAGTCGACCGCGGCGGCGGCGCCGCCCACCCGGTCCGGCCAGCCGATGCCCAGCGCGATCGGCAGCCGCATGTCGGGCGGGCTGGCCTGGGCGAGGGTGGAGCCGTCCACGAACTCGACCATGGAGTGGATCACCGACTGCGGGTGCACCATCACGGTGATGTCGGCGTACGGCACGTCGAACAGCTCGTGCGCCTCGATCACCTCCAGCGCCTTGTTGACCATCGTGGCCGAGTTGATCGTGACCACCGGCCCCATGTTCCAGGTCGGGTGGGCCAGCGCCTGCTCGGGCGTGACCTCGGTCAGCTCGTCGCGTCGCCTGCCCCGGAACGGGCCACCGCTGGCGGTGACGACCAGCCGGCGCACCTCGCCGCGGGCGCCGCCGCGCAGGCACTGGGCGAGGGCCGAGTGCTCCGAGTCGACGGGGACGATCTGCCCCGGCCGGGTCACCGCGGCCTTGACGAGGGGGCCGCCGGCGACCAGGGACTCCTTGTTGGCCAGCGCGAGGGTACGCCCGGCGCGCAGCGCGGCCAGGGTCGGCGCGAGCCCGAGCGAGCCCACGACCCCGTTGAGCACGACGTCGCAGGGCCACTGCGCCAGCTCGGTCATCGCGTCCGGGCCGGCCACGATCTTGGGCAGCTTGAAGTCGCCGGTGGCCCAGCCGCGCCGGCTCGCCTCGGCGTAGAAGGCGAGCTGGAGGTCCTGCGCGGCGGACGCCTTCGCCACGCCCACCGCCTCCACCCCGAGTTCGAGGGCCTGGGCGGCGAGCAGTTCGACGTTGCCGCCGCCGGCGCCGAGCGCGACCACCCGGAACCGGTCGGGGTTGCGCCGGACGATGTCGACGGCCTGGGTGCCGACCGAGCCGGTGGAGCCGAGCAGGACGAGATCGCGTGGGGACGTCACGGGGCCATTCTTCCCCAGCGCCGCTGAGCGCCCGGCGCCGGCTCGGGCGCGAAAGCCGCCTGGGCCGTCCCGGCTCGCCCCGCAGCGGAACACTCCGCTCGGCCCAGCCTGGTCGCCGCAGCCCGCGCCGCGGGGGATCGCACACCGGGCCCGACCCCGGCACGGAGCCGGCCGGGCGAGCCACCACCGAAGCGCCGGCAGTTGTCAGCCGACCGGGCCCGCCGCCCCGCTCAGCCGGCGTCGACGGGGCCGGTCAGCACGAAGGTCTCCACCTCCTCGCCGCCGTACCAGTCCGTGCGGCGGCCGACGTGGGTCATGCCGAGCCGGCGCGCCACCGCCATCGACGCCTCGTTGCCGGGCGCCACGACCGCGTAGACCTCCCGGGTCCCGGCGGCGAGTTCCCGCGCCACCACGGCGCGGGCCGCCTCGGTGGCGTACCCGTGGCCCTGGGAGTCGGGGTGCAGGTGCCAGCCCACCTCGATGTCCTCGGTCGGCACGCCCTCGTCGCGGCCCGGCAGCGGCTTGAGCAGCACCGTGCCGGCCACCACGCCGGTGTCGCGGACCTCGATCGCCCAGGTGCCGTAGCGACCGCCGTGCCCCGCGTGCCGCTGCCGCCACATCGCGAGCCGGTCGGCGGCCTGCGCCGGGTCGGCCAGGGGCAGGCCGGGCGCGGCCAGCCACCGGGTGACCTCCGGCCGGGAGTAGATGTCGAAGAGCCTGGCCAGGTCGGGCGGGTCGGCGGTCCACTCCCGCACGACCAGGCGCTCCGTGGTGAGGACGGTCATGCGTGGCGATCCTAGTGAGCGCCGCCGTCCGGGGGGCGACGGCGAACAGCATCGAGGCGAACGTGCCGGCGAGGATCAGACCCGCTGCGGCCACGGAAAGTCCGCCGTGGTGGTCCGGGTCGGTACCGGTGGGTGCCGTGTCGGTGCCACCCGGCGGGCTCCACGCCAGCCGGACCGCGGGCGGGTTCGCGAGTGGCGCGCCCACCGGCGGGGAAAGAGCACCCGATGGGCGGCGGATGGCGACGGGCGAAGCGGATCACCAACGCCGCGTTCCGCCCGCTGCGCGGCCGGGACCTGTCGCTACACGCCGCCGCCATCACCTTCTACGGGGCGATCGCCGTGGTGCCGGTGGCGCTGCTGGCGATCTGGCTGACCGCGCTGCTGGCGGGAGCCGACCGGGTCCGCCGGCTCACGTCGTACGCCGTCCGCACGCTGCCGGACGAGATCGGCACGCCGCACGCGGTGGCCGCGCTGGTCGAGGCCGGGGTGGGGTTGACCCCGCTGCTCGCGCTGGCCTCGCTGCTGCCGGCGTCGCTGTACGGCGAGGGGCTGCGCCGGGCCTTCGTCTCCGTCGCCGGCCTGCGCGGCAACGAGTCGCTGGTGGGCTGGCGGGGTCGGTTGCTGCTGCTGCCGCTGCTCGCCCCGGCACCGGCACTGCTGCTGTCGATCCTGCTGGCCCTGCCGACCACCACCGGGCTGGTCCGCCAGGGCGGCTGGCTCGGCGCGCTCGGCGTGGTGCTCTCCTTCCTGGGCGTGTGGCTGGTGCTCACCCCGGTGCTGCTGTGGGTGTTCCGGGTGGTCGGCCCGGCGTCGCCGGACTGGCTCTCCGCGCTGGGCGTCGGGTCGTTCACCGCGGCGAACCTCTCCGGCTTCCTGCACGGGTTCGTGCTCTTCGCCTCGCTCCCGATCGACCTGGGCGCGCCGTTCGGCGGCTTCGACGAGATCGGCGCCGGCGTGGCGGTGCTGCTCTGGCTCTACCTCTTCCACGTGATCGTGCTGGCCGGCTACTCCGCCACCCTCGCCCTGTCCCGCTGGCGCGCGGCGCGCGGCGCGGCCACCGGGTGAGCCGAGCGGGAGGTCCGCGACGGGCGCGGACCTCCCGGACGACCGCGGCGGCGCCGGTCAGCGGGTGAGGGCGGGCTCGCGGGGCGACGGCTCCGGGTCCGTGGTCTCGCGGATGCCGTAGCGGCGGTAGACCCGGCCGAGCGGGCCCGGGGCCCACCAGTTCCAGCGGCCCAGCAGCCGCATGGTGGCCGGCACCAGCAGCGCCCGGACCAGCGTCGCGTCCACCAGGATCGCCACGATCATGCCGATCCCGATGAGCTTGATGTACGCCATCGCGCCGCTGGCGAAGCCGGCGACCACGATGATCAGCAGCAGCGCGGCGGCGGTGATGATCCGGCCGGTGTGCTGGAGCCCGGCGGCCACCGAGGCCGTGTTGTCCCCGCTGCGGTCCCACTCCTCGCGCACGCGGGAGAGCAGGAACACCTCGTAGTCGGTCGCCAGCCCGAAGAGCACGGCGAGCATGAGGATCGGGTTGCTGGGCTCGATGAACCCGGTCGGAGTGAACCCGAGCAGGTCGGCGAAATGCCCGTCCTGGAAGATCCAGACCACCACGCCGAACGAGGCGCCGATCGACACCATGTTCATGAGCACCGCCTTGACCGGCAGCACCACGGAGCCGAAGGCGAGGAAGAGCAGCACCAGGGTCGCGGCGGCCATCAGCAGGGCCATCCAGGGCAGCCGGTCGCCGAGGCTGTCCAGCAGGTCCCGGTCGGCGCCGGGCCGGCCCCCGACGAGCACCTCCGCGCCGGCGGGGGCGGGCAGGTCGCGCAGCGTCCGGACCACGTCCTGCGCGACGTCGCCGGTCGGCTCGCCCGGGTAGGTCACCGTCAGCAGCGTCGACGCGCCCCGGCTGGCCGCCACCTGCACGCCGGTCACGCCGGGCACGGCGGCCACCCGGTCGGCGAAGGGCTGCACCTGCGCCGGGGACGCACCGGACACGAGCACGTCGATCGGCGCGACCGTACCGCCGGGGAACTCCGCGGCGATCCGCTCGGAGACGACCCGGGGCGCGGCGTCCGCGGGCAGCACCCGCTCGTCGAACCCGCCGAAGGTGATCCGCAGGAACGGCGCGGCGAGCACCAGGAGCAGCAGGGTCACCGCGACCAGGTAGCGCACCGGGCGGCGCATCACGCTCCGCGCGATCCGGGCCCAGGCGCCGCCCGTCTCCCCCGCCGCCGGCCGCCCGGCCCGCGTGCGCCGCCGCCACGGCAGCGGTACGCGCAGCGCGTCGATGCGGCGGCCGAGCACCGCGAGCAGGGCCGGCAGCACGGTCAGCGCCGCCAGCATGGCCACCAGCACGGCGGCCATCCCCCCGAGTCCCATCGAGCGCAGGAACGCCTGCGGGAAGATCAGCAGGCTGGCCATGGCGAGCGCGATGGTGAGGCCGGAGACCAGCACCGTCCGCCCGGCGGTCGCCATGGTGCGGCGGATCGCGGCGGGGGTGTCGTGTCCGGCGGCCAACTCCTCGCGGAACCGGCTCACCACGAAGAGGGCGTAGTCGACCGCCATGCCGAGGCCGATCAGGGTGATGACGTTGACGGCGAAGATCGACACGTCGGTGACCAGGTTGACCAGCCGGACGGCGACGAACGCGCCGAGGACGGCCAGCCCGCCGATCAGCAGCGGGGTGGACGCGGCCACCAGCCCGCCGAAGATCAGCACGAGCAGCACCAGCAGCACCGGCATGGAGAGGATCTCCGCCCGGGTGATGTCCTCGGTGGTCTGCCGGTTCGCCTCGTGCAGGAACGCGACCGCGCCGCCGACCTCGGTCCGTACGCCGGGCGCCGTCAGGGCCGGGCGCAGGTCCTCGTACGCGGCGGTCTTGCCGTCCTCGTCGGCGGCCCGGAGCTGGACCAGCGCGTAGGTGGCCCGGCGGTCGGTGGACAGCAGCGCGGGTGCCTGGGTGTCGTACCAGGTGGTGACGCTGCTGACCTCGGGGTGCCCGCGCAGGCGGGTGACGGTGGCCGTGACCGGGTCGCGGAAGGTCGCCTGCTCGACGGTCGCCCCGTCGCTGCTCCAGAGCACGACCAGGTCGGCGCCCTGCGGCCCCAGCTCGGCGGTGATCCGTTCGGCGGCGCGGCTCGACTCGCTCGCCGGATCGTCGTAGCCGCCGCCGGTCAACTGCCCGAAGACCCCGGCCCCCCAGGTCGACCCGACCGCGACGACCACCAGGGCGGCGGCCAGCACCGCCCAGCGCAGCCGCACCACCGCGTGTCCCCACCAGGCGAACATTCGCCTCTCCCTCCGCCGACGGCTAAGCTGTAACCATCGCTCATTAAGGTGAACGCCGTTAACTATGGCAACGGGGTTCGCTTTGGTCAAGGGGGTTAGCCGAATGACCGCACCGTCCCGACGCGAACGCCTGCGCACGGCGACCGTCGCCGAGATCAAGGACGCGGCACGGCGGCTGTTGGTGACCGGTGGGGTCGAGGCGATCTCGCTGCGGGCCATCGCCCGGGACATGGGCATGACGGCACCGGCCATCTACCGCTACTTCCCCAGCCTGGAGGCGCTGGTCGCGGCGCTCGCGGGGGACCTCTACGACGAGCTGCGCGTGCGGCTGGAGGCGGCCCGCGACGACGCCGGGGCCGAGCCGGTCGATCAACTCCTGGCCATGTGCCGCGCGTTCCGCGCCTGGGCGGTGGCCCATTCCGCCGAGTTCGGGCTGATCTTCGGCGCCCGGGTCCCCGGGCTGGACGCCTTCGTCGACGACTGCGTCGACCCCGACCATCCGGGCGCCCGGTTCGGGGCGGTCTTCGTGCAACCCGTCATCGACCTCTGGCGCCGGTCCCCCTTCCCCACCCCGCCCGTCGAGCTGCTCCAGCAACACCTCGGCGGACGGCTGGAACCGCTGCGGCTCAGCCACGGCGAGGTGCCGATCGAGGTCGCGTACGCCTTCCTCTCCGGCTGGACCCGCCTCTACGGCCTGGTCGCCATGGAGGTCTTCGGCCAGCTCACCTGGGCGGTCACCGAGGCCGAGGCGCTGTTCGAGTTGGAGCTGACGACGTTCACCGCCCAGCTGTCCGGCGGGCGCCCCGGCGAGGCGTCCGCCCCGCCCTCCCCGAAGGGCTGACCGGCGGCGTCGGCGGGCACTAGGCTCCCCCGGCATGAGCGACGAGCTGCCGACCCGGGCCGACGTGGTGATCGTCGGGTCCGGGCACAACGGTCTGGTGTCCGCGATCATGCTCGCCCGCGCCGGGCTCGACGTGCTGGTGCTGGAGGCCGCCGAGGTGATCGGCGGGGCCACCCGGACGGAGAACCCCTTCCCGAAGGTGCCGGGCCTGCGCCACTCCACCGGGTCCTACCTGCTCGGGCTGATGCCGCCGGAGCTGCTCGCCACGCTCGACGTCCGCATCCCGGTGCTGCGCCGCGACCCGCACTACTTCCTGCCCACCCCCGGCCCGGAGGGCTCGCCCTACCTTCTCTTCGGCAGCGACGCGGCGGGCACCCGGGCGCAGCTCGCGGAGTTCTTCTCCCCCGCCGACGTGGCCGCCGACGACGCGCTCCAGGCCGAGTTGGCCGCCCTGCGCGCCGACCTCGCCCCGGCCTGGCTGGCCGAGCCGCTGCCGGTCGAGGAGACCGCCGAGCGCCACGTCCGACCGGCGCTGCGGCAGGTCTTCGTCGACCTGGTGCGGGGCTCGGTCGCCGACCACCTCGCCCGCTTCGACTTCCGCTCCGAGCTGCTGGTCAGCATGTACGCGGTGACCGACGGCCTGTCCGGGCTGAACGCCGGGCCGGACGACCCGGGCACCGGCCACAACTTCCTCGTGCACAACATGTGCCGGCTGCCCGGCTCCGACGGCACCTGGATGATCGCCGAGGGCGGGATGGGCACCGTGTCCCGCACCTTCGCCGGGGCCGCCCGGGCCGCCGGCGCGACGATCCGCACCGGCACGCCGGTCAGCGCGATCACCCTCGACGGCGGCGCGGCCAGCGGCGTGGTCCTCGCCGACGGACGGGAGGTCGCCGCCCGGGTGGTGCTCGGCGCCTGCGACCCGTACCGGCTGATGGACCTGCTGCCCGAGGGCGCGCTCCCGGCGCCGCTGAGCGAGCGGATGGCGGCGGTCCGCCGCCCCGGCACCACCCTCAAGCTGAACCTGGCGCTGACCGGCCTGCCCCGCTTCTCCTGCCTGCCGGCGGACGCGCCGAGCCCGTTCGGGTCGACCATCCACCTGCTGCCCGGTTCGGACTCCCTGCTCGGCGGGGGCGGCGAATCGCCGATGGCTGCGCTGCGCGCGATGTGGGCGGACGTCCAGGCGGGCCGGCTGCCCGAGGAGCCGACGATCGAGTGGTACCTGCACACCACCGTCGACCCGTCGCTGTCGGACGGCCGCGGCCACCACTCCTCGGCGCTCTTCGTCCAGTCGGTGCCCTACCAGCCGGCCGGCACCACGTGGGACGAGGCGCTGCCCGGGTACGTCGAGCGGCTGGTCGGGATCTGCGAGCGGTACGCACCGGGCACGGCTGACCTGATCGCCGACGCGGTGCCGCTGCCCCCGCCCGGCATCGAGGCGCACTTCGGCATCACCGGCGGGCACATCCACCACGTCGACAACACCGTCTCGTTCACCGACCGCATGCCGTACGCCACCGGCATCGACGGCGTGTACGCCGGCAGCGCCGGCTGCCACCCCGCCGGCAGCGTCATCGGCGCCGCCGGCCACAACGCGGCCCGCCGCATCCTCGCCGACCTGACCCCCTGACCCCCCGACGACGCGGCGATCTTGCACTTCCGGCCCTCTAATCGCGGCTCTTGTCGCATTCGCGGGGGCGGAAAGTGCAAGATCGCGCGTCAGGTGGGAGCGGAGGAGGGGAGGTCGCCGGGGCCGCGGACGAGGTAGACGCCGACCAGCAGGAGGTAGAGGCAGAGGCTGAGGACCGGGTCGACGAAGACGAAGGCGAACGCGACCAGGTAGAGCACCGGGCCGAGCAGGAAGCGCAACGCGACGGCTCGGGCCAGCCGGGGATCCAGGTCTGGGTGCAGCAGTCGGCGACGCCGCGCCCACCACCAGCTCAGGTTGAAGAAGAGCGCCTCGCCGAGCACGGCGCCGACGTAGAGGGCCGCGGTCAGCCGCTGGTCGGCCACGCTCCCGCGCAGGTTGTCCGCGAGCAGGTCGGCGGTGAACGGGATCGCCGCGACGAAGAGCAGCAGGAGCAGGTTGAGCACCAGCAGCATCTGGTCGACCCGCACGACGTAGCGCCACATGTTGTGGTGGGTCAGCCAGACCTGGCCGACGATCGCGAAGGTGATCACGTACGCGAGGTAGGCGGGCCACTCGTGCCCCAGCGCCTCGGCGAGCCCGCGCCCGGACGGCACCTCGCCGAGTTGCAGCAGCTCGACCGCCATCAGCGTGAGCACGATCGCGATGACCGCGTCGCTGAACGCCTCCACCCGCGAGGCGTCCCGCGCCATCTCCCGGTCCCGCCCGTACCGGTACCCCGGCCCTTCCCGACCCC
>NZ_JBPQTP010000037.1:0-53800 GCF_051386395.1 Micromonospora sp. URMC 106 | reverse complement strand
CAGATGTTTATAAGAGACAGCCCGGGGCCCGTCCGACCCGTACCGCCCGGCCCGCCGGCGCCGCCGCGCGGGCCCTCGCCGGCACCACCCGCGCCGGCCGGCGTCGGCGTCGTCCCCCACTCCCCCGGCGCGGGCACGCCCGGCGGACGGATCGGCCGGCGTCCGCCGCCGGCCTCGGACTCGCCCGGCTCCTTGGCCCCCGGCCAGGGCTTGGCCACCCGGGAGGCGAGCACGAACTCCTTGCGCAGCGGGTGCCCCTCGAACTCGGGCGGCAGCAGCAGCGGCGCCAGCCCGGCGTGGCCGGGGAAGTCGATGCCGAACATCTCGTGTGTCTCCCGCTCGTGCCACGCGGCGCCCGGGTAGACGTCGACCACCGACGCGACGGCCGCCGCCTCGCGGGGCACCCGGGTGCGCAGCAGCAACCCGTGCCGATGGGTGGTGGACCAGAGGTGCGCCACCACGTCGAAGCCGCCGGCCAGCTCGTCGACGGCGGAGAGCCAGTCGAAGAAGTCGCAGGCCAGCTCCGCGTCGTCGCGCGCCGCGCGGAGGGCGTCCGACCAGGCCGCCGGGGGCACGTCGACGGTGGCGCGGGCATGCGCCTGACCGCCGGAGACCGACGGGGTCGCCTCGGCGGGCGCGAGCAGCGCGACCATCCGCTGGCCGACCTCTTCCGGAGTCATGCCGCTGATCCTAGGGCCTGCCCCGTGCGGGCCGCCGGAGCGAGCCGAGGCCCCGGACGGCGGGCGACCCTGGCCGGCCCGAAAGCGGTTCGGCGCGATCTGGCCGCTTTGCCCGGCGGCGGGCCGCCCGGCGGGGAAGGATGAGGCCGTGCGCGCTGTCACTGTCACCCCGGGTGCCGCCGACTCCCTGCGGCTGTCGGAGGACCATCCCGAGCCGCCGCCCGAGGAGGGCGCGATCCTGGTCGAGGCGCTGTCGGTCGGGATCTGCGGCACCGACCACGAGATCATCGCCGGCCACTACGGCGAGGCGCCGCCCGGCGCGGACCGGCTGGTGCTGGGGCACGAGTCGCTGGGCCGGGTGCTGGAGGACCCGTCCGGCACCCTGCAACCCGGCGACCTGGTGGCCGGGATCGTCCGGCACCCCGACCCGGTGCCCTGCCAGAACTGCGCGGTCGGCGAGTGGGACATGTGCCGCAACGGGCGGTTCACCGAGCACGGCATCAAGGCGCTGCCCGGCTTCGCCCGGGACCGGTGGCGGCTGCAGCCCCGGTTCGCGGTCGGGCTGGACCGGGCCCTCGCCCCGGTCGGCGTGCTGCTGGAGCCGACCAGCGTGGTGGCGAAGGCGTGGGACCACATCGAGCGGATCGGCGCCCGCGCCGAGTGGCAGCCGCAGACCGTGCTGGTCACCGGCGCCGGGCCGATCGGCCTGCTGGCCGCGTTGCTGGCCACGCAGCGCGGGCTGGCCGTGCACGTGCTGGACCGCAACACCACCGGGCCGAAGCCGGAGCTGGTCCGGGCGCTCGGGGCGACCTACCACACGGTGCCGGTCGACGAGCTCGACTTCGAGCCGGACGTGGTGCTGGAGTGCACGGGGGCGCCGGTCGTCGTCCTCGACGTGATGTGCAAGGTCGGGCCGAACGGCATCGTCTGCCTCACCGGGGTCTCCAGCGGCGGGCGGACCATCGACCTCGACGCGGGTGCGCTCAACCGCGCGCTGGTGCTGGAGAACAACGTCGTGTTCGGCTCCGTCAACGCCAACCGGCGGCACTGGGACCTGGCCGCCGAGGCGCTGACCCGCGCCGACCAGTCGTGGCTGAACTCGCTGATCACCCGGCGCGTGCCGGTGGAGGCGTACGCACAGGCGTACGCCTCCGAGCCGGACGACATCAAGGTGGTGCTGGAGTTCGCCTCCTGACGAGGGTCAGAGCCCCGGCAGCCGGCCGTTGCGGAACAGGTCGACGAAGAGCTGGTGGTCCTGCCGGGTCCGCACCCCGTACGCGTGGGCGAAGTCGACCAGGTGGGCCACGAAACCCGCCTCGTCGGCGTCCACCGCCGCCACGATCGCCTCCTCGGTCGAGTAGTCCACCAGGTCGTGGCTCGACTCGTCGTCGGCGACCGAGTGCATCCGGGCGACCGCCCGGCCCAGGTCGGCCAGCACCCCGGCCAGCTCCTCCGGCTCGTTCACGTCGGCCCAGTCGAGGTCGGCCGCGTACGGGGAGACCTCGGCGACGAGCTGGCCGACCCCGTCCAGCTCGGTGAAGCCCAGCCACGGGTCGGCGTGCGCCTGGAGCGCCCGCTGCGACTCGGCGGTGCGGTGCCCCTGGTGCCGGAAGTAGCCGGCGATCGACTCGTCGGCGATGTGCCGGGCCACCGCCGGCACCTGGGCCTGCTTCATGTAGATGACGACGTCGTTCTCCAGCGCCTCGGTGTGCCCCTCCAGCAGGAGGTTGTACGACGGCAGCCCGGCCGAGCCGATGCCCACCCCCTTGCGCAGCACCACGTCCTTGATGTGCGTGGCCACCGGGCGGAGCCGGGCCGAGGAGAGCGGCAGCGTGCCGAGGTAGTCCTCGAACGCGGCGCACACCTTCGCCCGGGTCTCGCCGTCGACCTCGAAGACGCCGTCGCCGAGGGAGAACCGGCGCTCGTAGTTGTCGACAATGGTCTGCGTGGCGAGCAGGTCGACCCGGGTGTTGAGCCGGGCCTGCTGGAGCACCCGGCGCAGCACGCCGTCGGCGTTGTCCAGGGTGATCGAGCCGATCGCGTCGTCGCCGCCGGCGGCGATGGCCCGCAGCTCGGTCAGGTACGACCCGGCGAAGCCGGCGACCAGGTCGCTGATCGCCCGGTCGGAGAGCGCCTTGGCGTAGCCGAGCAGGGCCACGCTGGCCGCCAGGCGCTTCAGGTCCCAGCTGAACGGCCCGACGTACGCCTCGTCGAAGTCGTTGACGTTGAACACCAGTCGCCCGGAGGCGTTCATGTACGTGCCGAAGTTCTCCGCGTGCAGGTCGCCGTGGATCCACACCCGGCTGGTCCGGTCGTCGAGGAACCGGTCGTCGGCGAAGTCGCCGCGCTGGTCGGCGTAGAACAGGGAGGCGCTGCCCCGGTAGAAGGCGAACGGCGAGGCGGCCATCTTGCGGAACTTGCGCCGGAAGGCGGCCGGGTCGAGCGCCATCGACTCGCCGAACTCCTCGGTGAGCACGTGGACGATGTGGGCGGAACGCTGGTCCGCGGACTGGCTCATGGTGCGCAGGCTAGCCCGCGCCGACCACCCTCCGGCGTCGTCCGTCCGACCGGTCCTTCCCGGCCCGGCGGCGGGTGGTGGCCTCCCCCGGCGCGTTCTCCGACGGCCGGCGCGCGGCACGGGCCGCGGACGCTCAGCGGGTGGGCGGGCGGACCGGCGGGGCGGTCAGCGACTCCGCCGAGCGCGCGACGGCGCCGGTGCTCCCGGCGTCGGCGGGCGGGGCGTCGACCGGCGCGGCGAGCGCGTCCGGCCGGGACACCCCGCCGATCCCGGACTGCTCGGCGGCGATCTTCTCCTGCAGGCGCAGGATGCCGTGCAGCAGCGCCTCCGGCCGGGGCGGGCAGCCCGGCACGTAGACGTCGACCGGGATGAGCTGGTCGACGCCCTTGGTCACCGAGTAGGAGTCCCAGTAGGGGCCGCCGCAGTTGGAGCACGCGCCGAACGAGATGACGTACTTCGGCTCGGGCATCTGGTCGTAGAGCCGCTTGATGGCGGGCGCCATCTTGTCGGTGACCGTGCCGGAGACCACCATCAGGTCGGCCTGCCGAGGGCCGTGCGCGAACGGGATCACGCCCAGCCGGATGAAGTCGTGCCGGCCCATGCTGGTGGCGATGAACTCGATCGCGCAGCAGGCCAGGCCGAAGTTGAAGACCCAGAGCGAGTAGCGGCGGCCCCAGTTCAGCACGAACCGGATCGGCTCGCCGAGCACTCCCGGCACCTGCACGACCGCCCCCTTCCCCGAACCCCGCCCCAAGTCAACCACAGCCGCCGGCGGCGCCGACGGGTCGCTCGGCGCCGAAGAACCGTGCCACCTCGGCCGCGCCGCTGCCGGCCACGTGACGTCGAATCGGGTTCGTCTGCCGCAACTGCGGCGTCCTGGGCGCGGGGCTCGCCCGGATCGGCGCGGCGACGCCCGCCGCGCGGGCAGCCGCCGTGCCCGCCGACAACACCGCTCCGACCGACCTCAGGCTGCCCGCCGCGTGACTGCGCCGGCCACGAGGGGCCGGCGGCGGCGTCCGGCACGGGCGCCGCCGCCGGTCACCAGGTCGGTCGTTGCAGCAGGCCGACGAACTCCACGAGCAGGCGTTCCCGCAGCGCGGGCGGCGCGGCGTCGAGCAGGGTGTTGACCACCGCCATCCGCTCGGGAGCCGCACCGGCGGCGTCGGCCGGAGCGCCCAGGCCGAGCCCGGCGGCCAGGCCGGCGACCAGGTCCGGGGTGAGCGCGTCGGGGGTCAGCGTGGTGGCGAGGGCCAGCAGGTCGCCGGGGAGCGCCACCGGACCGGCCGCCCGGGCGGCGGCCACCGCCCCGGCCAGGGCCGGGCCGAACTCGGCCACCCGCGGCGCCACCGCGGCGGTCACGGTCAGGTGCACGCTGCGCGGCAGGTCGGCGTACGCGAGCTGCGGCTGGGTGTGCCAGCCCCGGGCGGTCAGCTCGTCGACCAGGACGAAGAGGTCCAACCCCGGGTCGGTGGCGGTGAAGCAGACGACGGTCGACTCCGGCTCGGCCATCAGCCGCAGCCCGTCGACCGCGCGGACGGCGTCGGCCAGCCCGGTCACGGCGTCCCGCGTCGCCGCCGCGAGCCGCAGGTAACCGTCGTCACCGAGGTGCCGCAGGGTCGCGTACGCGGCGGCGATCGGGCCGCCGGAGCGGGTGGAGGCGATGACCGGGTTGACCATCGTGTAGCCGGGCCAGTCCGCGTACGCGAAGTACTGCGGGGCGCGCAGCGCCGGGTCGCGGTGCAGCAGCACCGAGACGCCCTTGGGCGCGTACGCGTACTTGTGCAGGTCGACCGAGATCGAGGTGACCCCGGTGACGGCGAAGTCGAACGGCGGCACGTCCGCCCCGAGCCGCCGCAGGTAGGGCAGGGTCCAGCCGCCGAAGCAGGCGTCGACGTGGCAGCGCACCCCGGCCTCGGCGGCCGCCCCGGCGATCTCGACGACGGGGTCGACGACGCCGTGCGCGTACGAGGGGGCGGAGCAGGCCACCAGCACGGTCTCCGGGCCGATGGCGGCGGCCACGTCGGCGGCGGCCGGCCGGAGCGTGGACGCCGACACGGGCACCGTGTCCACGGCGACCCGCAGGTAGTGGGCCGCCTTCGCGAACGCGGCGTGCGCGCTGGCCGGCACCACGATCCGGGGCGCGCCGATCGCGGGGTGGGCGTCGCGGGCGGCCTTCACGGCCAGGATCAGCGACTCCGTGCCGCCGCTGGTGACGCTGCCGACGGCGTCCGGCGCGGCGCCGCCCGGGCCGCCCCCGAGCAGCCGGGCCGCCGCGCCGACCAGCGCGTTCTCCATCGCCAGCAGGGACGGGAAGGCGGTCGGGTCGAGCCCGTTGACGTGCGCGCTCTCCGCGTGCGCGGCGGCGGCCAGCTCGTCCAGCCCCGGCACGGCCGGGTCGTACACGTACGCGAAGAGCCGCCCCCCGTGGGTGGGCCGGTCGGCGGCGCGCAGCGCGCGCACCTCGGCCAGCACCCGCTCGGCGGGCAACCCGTTTCGGGGCAGCGCGGTGCCGCCCGGCCTCTCGTCGATCATGGAGTCGTGACGCCCTTTCCGTGGGTTCGGCGGCTGTCGTCCCGGGCCGCACCCGCCGCCCCGGCGGCGGCGAGGCGGGCCGGGGTCAGGTCGTAGGGGCGCAGGAGGAGGGTGGCCACGGCCACCAGGAGGGCGGGCAGCACGGTGAAGCCGAGCAGGATGCCGAGGCGGGCGGTGCCGGGCTGGGCGGCGGCGGTGCCGGTGTCGGAGGAGACGTAGCCGCCGACGTGGAGCACCAGGCCGAAGATGCCCGGCCCGAGGGCCAGCCCGAGGGTCTCCCCCGCCGTCCAGAGGCCGGTGAACACGCCGGCCTGCCGCCGACCGGTGCGCGCCGTGTCGTACGCGATGCAGTCCGGGAGCATGGCGAGGGCGAAGACCTGCTGGCCCGCGTACCCGACGCCGACCAGCGCGACCAGGAGGTAGACCGCCGCCGCGGGGAGCAGCGGCGCGGCGACCAGGGCCAGCGCGCCCGCCGCGAAGATCAGCGACGCGGCCACCAGGGCGGCGAGCTTGCCGACCCGCGCGCCGACCCGGGTCCAGAGCGGCATCACCAGCAGCGCGGGCCCCACGAAGCAGACGAACAGGACGGTCGGCCCGCCGTCGGGGTCGCGCAGGATCTGGTCGGCGAAGTAGTTGACCCCGGCGAGGATGGTGGCCACCCCGGCGGACTGCACCACGAAGCAGACCAGCAGCGCCCGGAACGGCCGGTTGCGCCCGGCGACGGCGAGCTGGGCGCGCAGCGTCGGCTCGCTCTCCCCCACCGCGCCCTCGGGGGCGGCGCGGGTGCCGGCGAACGCGCCGACCGCGCCGAGCACGATCAGGCCGGCGACGAAGAGCCCCATCCAGCGGTGTCCCGGCACGCCACCGCCGCCCGCGTCGCGCACCAGCGGGGCCACCGCGCCGGAGACCAGGATGGCCAGCGCGAGCACCGCGATCCGCCAGCTCATCAGCCGGGTACGTTCGGCGTAGTCGCCGGTCAGCTCGGCGGGCATCGCCACGTACGGCACCTGGAAGAAGGCGAACGCGGTGGCGGTGGCGAGGAAGGCGACGGCGACGTACGCCCCGGCGGCCGGCCCGGCCCCGAACGGCGCGGCGAAGATGGCGGCGAAGAGCACGCCGAGCGCGACACCGGCGCCCAGCAGGTACGGCCGGCGGGCGCCCCAGCGCGACCGGGTGCGGTCGGAGATCCGGCCGGCGACCGGGTTGACCAGCACGTCCCACGCCTTCGGCAGGAGCACCAGCAGGGCGGCCACGCCCGCCGCGACGCCGAGGGTGTCGGTCAGGTACGGCAGCAGGAGCAGCCCGGGCACGGTGCCGAACGCGCCTGTGGCCAGCGACCCGAGGGCGTACCCCGCGTGCACCCGGCGCGGCAGCCCGCCGGCGGCCGGCCCGGGTGCCGGCGACCCGGTGGCGGTCGGCGCGGCGGCGCCCGGCGAGCCGGCTCCACCCGGCGGCGCGTCCATGGGGCCGAATGTTACTCACGTTATGGTCCTCGTCACATCCCCTCTTCCGGGGACCAGCTCGCCGCCATGTCGACCCCGTCGCCGCGCAGCGGCGTCCCCTCGGCGCGCAGCCGGGCCCGCGCCTCCCGCTCGTGACCGGGCGGCAGCCGGCCCGCCGAGTTCACCACCCGGTGCCAGGGAACCCCGCCGCCGTGCCGGGCCATGATCGAGCCGACCAGCCGGGCCGACGCCCGCCCCGAGCGTTCGGCGAGCGCGTCGGCGACCGCCCCGTACGACATCACCCGGCCGGGCGGGATCCGCTCGACCAACTCCAGCACCGCCTCGACGTACTCGTCAGGTGTCACGACCGGCCACGATATGGGAACGCGCCGGGGCGCACCCGGAGCGACCACGCAGAATGGGCGGGTGCGCGACGCAGTCACGGCGGCCCGACGGGTCGTCGTCAAGATCGGATCCTCCTCGTTGACCACCGCCGCCGGCGGGCTGGACGACGGGCGGGTCGACGCGCTCGTCGGCACCCTCGGCGCGCTGGCCGCCGAGGGCCGCGAGGTGGTGCTGGTCAGCTCCGGCGCGATCGCCGCCGGCCTGGCCCCGCTGGGGCTGGCCCGGCGCCCGCGCGACCTGGCCACCCAGCAGGCCGCCGCCAGCGTCGGGCAGGGCCTGCTGATCGGCCGGTACGCGGCCGCCTTCGCCCGGCACGGGCTGACCGTCGGGCAGGTGCTGCTCACCGTCGACGACGTGACCCGGCGGGCGCACTACCGCAACGCGTACCGCACCCTGCGCAAACTGCTCGACCTGCGGGCGGTGCCGATCGTCAACGAGAACGACACGGTGGCGACCGAGGAGATCCGGTTCGGCGACAACGACCGGCTGGCCGCGCTCGTCGCCGCCCTGGTCCACGCCGACCTGCTGGTGCTGCTGTCGGACGTGGATGCCCTCTGGACGGGCGACCCCGCCCGCCCGGGCTCCAGCCGGATCACCGAGGTGCACGACGAGCGGGACCTGACCGGGGTCGACATCGGCGGCGCCGGCCGGGCCGGGGTGGGCACCGGCGGCATGGTGACGAAGGTGGAGGCGGCCCGGATCGCCACCGGCTTCGGCATCCCGGTGGTGCTGACCGCCGCGCCGCTGGCCGCCCCGGCGCTGGCCGGCGAGCCCGTCGGCACCCTGTTCCACCCGAGCCGGCGGCGCCCGGCGGCCCGGCTCTTCTGGCTCGCCCACGCCACCTCGCCCCGGGGGCGGCTGCACCTCGACCCCGGCGCGGTCGCCGCGGTGGTGGGCCGGCGCAAGTCGCTGCTGCCCGCCGGGATCACGGCCGTGGACGGGGCGTTCACCGCCGGCGACCCCGTCGACCTGGTAAACGTCGAGGGCGCGCCGGTCGCCCGGGGGCTGGTCAACTACGACGCGGTGGAGCTGCCCGGGCTGCTCGGCCGGTCGACCTCGGAACTCGCCGCGGCGCTCGGCCCGGCGTACGAACGGGAGGTCGTCCACCGCGACGACCTGGTGCTGCTGTGAGGAGTGAGGCGCGATGAGCGTGAGCGAGCAGGCCCGGCGGGCGCGTACGGCGGCGGAGGCGCTGGCCGTCGCGACGCGTACGGCCAAGGACGCCGCGCTGGTGGCGATGGCCGACGCGCTGGTGGCGCGTACGCCGGAGATCCTGGCCGCCAACGCGACGGACCTGGCGGCCGGACGCGAGGCCGGGCTGAGCGCGAGCGTGCTGGACCGGCTCGCCCTCGACGCGGGGCGGGTGGCGGGCATCGCCGACGCGCTGCGGCAGATGGCCGCGCTGCCGGACCCGGTCGGCGAGGTGGTCCGGGGCTCGACCCTGCCCAACGGGCTGGAGCTGCGCCAGATCCGGGTGCCGTTCGGCGTGGTGGGCATCATCTACGAGGCCCGGCCGAACGTGACGGTCGACGCCGCCGGCATCTGCCTGAAGTCGGGCAACGCGGCGCTGCTGCGGGGCTCCTCCTCGGCGGCGAACTCCAACGCGGCCCTGGTCGCGGTGCTGCGCGACGCGGTTGCCGACGCGGGCCTGCCGGCGGACGCGGTGCAACTGCTCGACGCCACCACCCGCGACTCGGTCAAGGAGCTGATGCGCGCCCGCGGCCTGGTCGACGTGCTGATCCCGCGCGGCGGCGCGTCGCTGATCCGCACGGTCGTCGAGGAGTCGACGGTGCCGGTGATCGAGACCGGCGTCGGCAACTGCCACGTCTACGTCGATGCCGCCGCCGACCTGGCCAAGGCGGTCGCGATCACGCTGAACGCCAAGACGCAGCGGCTGTCCACCTGCAACACCGCCGAGTCGCTGCTGGTGCACGCGGCGGTCGCCGACGCCTTCCTGCCGCCGGTGCTGGCCGCGTTCGCCGAGGCCGGCGTCACGGTGCACGGCGACGAGCGGGTCGCCGCCCACTCGGCGGCGGTGGTCCCGGCCACCGACGAGGACTTCGCGACCGAATACCTCTCCGCCGACATCTCGGTCGCCGTCGTCGACTCGCTCGACGCGGCGGTCGCGCACATCCGGCGGTACGGCACGGGGCACACCGAGGCGATCGTCACCGACTCGGCCACCGCCGCCCGGGAGTTCGTGGCCCGGGTGGACGCGGCGGCCGTGCTGGTCAACGCCTCGACCCGGTTCACCGACGGCGGGGAGTTCGGCTTCGGCGCCGAGATCGGCATCTCCACGCAGAAGCTGCACGCCCGCGGGCCGATGGGCCTGCCCGAGCTGACCTCCACCAAGTACGTGGTGACCGGGGACGGCCACCTGCGCGGCTGACCGTCCCGGCCGGCCGGGAGAAGCTCGACGTGGAGGTCGTCTACACCGCCTGCCGGCGGCTCAGCGGCAGGCCCGGATCGCGCTGAGCGTGGTGTGCACGTCGAACTGGTGCCCGTCCTCGCTGTCCCAGCCGCCGTCGCTGCGCTGGGTCTCCGCGAGCCGCCGACGCGCCCGCACCAGCAGCCAGTCCTGCCCGTCGATGCCGACGCGGCGCAGCGTCGCGGCCAGCCAGGCCACGTCGCCCGGGGACAGCTCCGGGACCCGGTCGGCGAGCATCACCTGGATCCGCGCCGCCTCGTGGAACATCTCCTGCCGGTGCAGGACGGCCGCGCCGAGCCAGCCCGCGGGCAGGAAGGACGGCCAGCCGCCGTCCGGGCGCAGCCGGGCGACGAGCGACTGCGCGGCGGCGTGCACGACGCCCGCGTACGCTCCGCCGACCCGGTGGTCCAGCGGGCCGGCGGCCCGGGCGTCCAGGCCGGCGACGGTCAGCCAGAACCCGGCGTTGGCGGTGAGGTAGAACCCCGCCTCGGGATCGCCGGGCCGGGCCCACTCGGGGGCGACGCCGGCCAGCGCCGGGTCCTCCTCCCAGCCGCCGTCGGGCAACTGCCGGGCAGCCAGCCAGTCCAGCGCCCGGCGGGCGGCCGGACGGCCGAGCGCGCCGAGGTCGTCCAGTTCGGACAGGCGGAAGCAGGTGGCGTCGACCGACGCGACGTCCCCGCCCAGCGTCGCCGGCCAGCCACCGCCGGGCGTCTGACCGACCTCCGCCGCGTCGAGCAGCTCGGGCGGCGGCGGCGAACCGGCGCGCAGCCGGGAGAGCCGGGCGCGGTCCACCGCGTCCCCGTGCGCCACGACGAACCCGATCGCCGCATCGATGTCGACCACGGCGGCAACGCTACCGGCGCGAATGTGATCCCGCCTCGGCCGACCGCGTCAGTACGCGGGCAGCGACGGGTCGATCTGCTTGATCCAGGAGAGCACGCCGCCCTGCACGTGCACCGCGTCGCGGAACCCGGCCGCCTTCAGCGCGGCGAGCGCCTCCGCCGAGCGGACCCCGGACTTGCAGTGCAGCACGATCTGCCGGTCCTGCGGCAGCCTGGCCAGCGCCTCGCCGGAGATGATCTCGCCCTTGGGGATCAGCGTCGCGCCGGGGATCCGGACGATCTCGTACTCGGCCGGCTCGCGGACGTCGACGAGGAAGATGTCCTTGCCCGCGTCCTGCCACTCCTTGAGCTCCAGCGCGGTGATGGTCGAGTCGACCACCGCCTCCTGGGCCTCCACCGACACCGCGCCGCAGAAGTCCTCGTAGTCCTCCAGCAGGTCGGTGACCGTCGGGTTCTCGCCGCAGAGGACGCAGTTCGGGTCCTTGCGGACCTTGATCTTGCGGTAGCTCATCTCCAGGGCGTCGTAGACCATCAGCCGGCCGACCAGCGGCTCACCGATGCCGGCGAGCAGCTTGATCGCCTCGTTGACCTGGATCGAGCCGATCGACGCGCAGAGCACGCCGAGCACGCCACCCTCGGCGCAGGACGGCACCATGCCGGGCGGCGGGGGCTCCGGGTAGAGGCAGCGGTAGCACGGGCCGTGCTCGGCCCAGAACACCGACGCCTGGCCGTCGAAGCGGTAGATCGAACCCCAGACGTACGGCTTGCCGAGGAGCACCGCCGCGTCGTTGACCATGTAGCGGGTGGCGAAGTTGTCCGTGCCGTCGACGATCAGGTCGTACCGGGAGAAGATGTCGCGGACGTTGTCCCGGTCCAGCGCGGTGTTGTGGATCTCCACGTTGACCAGCGGGTTGATCTCGCGGATCGACGCCGCGGCCGACTCGGCCTTGGAGCGGCCGACGTCGGAGACGCCGTGGATGATCTGGCGCTGGAGGTTGGACTCGTCGACGGTGTCGAAGTCGATGATGCCGAGGGTCCCCACGCCCGCGGCGGCCAGGTACATGAGGGCCGGCGAGCCGAGGCCACCGGCGCCGACGCAGAGCACCCGGGCGTTCTTCAGCCGCTTCTGCCCCTCGACCCCGACGTCCGGGATGATCAGGTGGCGCGAGTAGCGGCGGATCTCGTCAACGGTCAGCTCGGCGGCGGGCTCGACGAGCGGGGGCAACGACACGGTGGACTCCCCGGAATCGGCTGGTGGCGAACCGAGCCATTGTCGCTCGTGGTTGGGTCGGCCGGCCATGAGGAGGGACACGTCGCCCGAACTGCGGGAACGGGAATATTCAGATGCCGGGGACGATCTCGCCGGCGTAGCGCGAGCCGTCGACGTAGGGCCAGGCGTTCGCGACGCAGCCGTCCAGGCCGTACGTCTGCTGCTGCATCACCGGCGCCGGCTCGCCGGGCGCCGGGCAGGCCTGGTGTACCTCGCCGAACTCGTGGCCCACCTCGTGGTTGATCACGTAGGTGCGGTAGATCTCCAGCGGTGCGCCGTAGTCCGGAACCGCCTCCAGCCAGCGGGCCAGATTGATGATCACCTGGCCGGGGAGCCGGCAGGAGGTGTAGCCCTCGGTGCTCAGGCCGCCCTCGGCGCACATCCGCTCCGAGGTGCCCGGCGTGGCGAGGTAGACGGTGAAGTCGGCGTCGGCCGCCTCGGCGACCCGCTGCACCCGCAGCTCCTCCGAGGCGGTCCAGCCACGCGGGTCGGCCAGCACCTCGTCGACGGTGGCGGCGAAGGCGGCGACGTCCTGCCCGGTGCCCGACTCCACGGCCACCCGGTAGCGCCACACCGGCCCGTCCGTGCCCCGGACCGGGGAGTCCCCGGCCGCCGTGGCGAAACTGCCCGTGCCCTCCCGCGGATAGGGGGTGGGCCGCGCCCGCTCGCCCGCCCCGGCCCCGTGGACCGTCCGGCCCCGGCCGTCCGCGGACGGGTCGTCGGGCGGGTCGCCCGCCCGTGGCAGCGTCACCATGACGGCCGCCGCGAGCAGCAGGGCCAGGCCGAGCCCGACGACCCGCCGGTCCCGGAACAGGGCCGGCGGGCGCCGGTCGCGGAACGGGGTTCGCGGGCGCGGCGACGGCGACGAGTGGGGCGAGGACGGACCAGGCGGGTCGCAAGGGGACGACGACGTCATGAATCGAGCGTCCCACTTAATCGGGCATTTCCGCGTCTTATACGCAATTCCGCTAGCGCAATTACGGGCCGCTCACGGCCGTTCCGTCACCTTTTCACGCCATTGCGCCCGATGTCCGCCGCCGCTAGAGCCGCGGCCCGGCGTAGCGCCGACCGTCGCGGTAGGGCCACGGATTGGCGACGCATCCGTCGAGGAACAGCGTCTGCTGCATCATCACCGGCGCCGGTCGGCCCTTGCCCGGGCACCGTTCGTGCCGGTGCCCCAACTGGTGCCCGACCTCGTGGTTCACCACGTACGTCCGGTAGACCGAGAGCGGCACCCGGGCGCTGACGTAGTGCGGCACCGAGAGCCGCCAACGGTCCAGGTTGATGATCACCTTGCCGGGCGCCCGGCACGAGGTGTACGGCCGCCCGCCCACCCGGATGTCGACCCCGCCGGCCGCGCACATCCGGCCCGCCGTCGCGGCGGTCGCCAGGTAGACCGTGAAGTCGTGCCGGGCGTCGCCGCGTACCTGCTGCAGGCGCAGCCCTCCGTCGACCCAGCTCCCCGGCCCCGTGAGCGCCGTCTCCACGGCGGCCGCGAACTCGCCCGCGTCCTCGTCGGAGCCGGACTCCACGGCGACCCGGTAGCGGCGCAGCGTGCCGGTCTCACCCAGCACCGGACCCACCCGGTCGTCGTAGCCGAAGCTGCCCCGGCCCTCCGACGGCACCGGCCCGGGCAGCCGCAGCACCGGCGGCGCGGGCGTCGCGGCGGCGGGCGACGGCGGGACCGGCAAGGCGGACACCGGCGCGAGCCCCGGTGCCGGTGGCATCTGCTCGGCGGTGAACACCTCCGCACCGACGTCGGCGCCCCGCCGGTCGGCGACCACCGCCACGGCCGCACCCACCGCCAGGACGAGCGCGACCAGCTCGACGAGCCGGCGCCGGCGGGCCGGACGGCGGTGCCGGGGACGGGTCAGGTCGGGACCGGCCGGGACCCGCCTGGTGGCTTGGCCACGCCCTCCGCGCGGGGCGTCGGTGCGGTGGCCCCCGGTCGGGGGCGTGGCGGGGCGGCGGCGGGCAGAGGGCATCCCGCTCAGCCTGCCATGTCGGACCGCTTCGCGGTGTCCCCCGTTTCGGCGAGCAGGCCCAGCACCGCGCGGGCGACCAGGCGCGGCACCTCCACCTGTGCCACGTGACCGACCCCGTCGAGCATCAACAGCCGGCTGTCCGGGATGACCCGCGCGGTCTGCGGCGCCACCCGGACGTCCACCAGCCGGTCGTGTCGCCCGCCGACGACCAGCGTGGGCGCCCGGACCGCGGCGGCGAGCCGCCACAGCGACCCCGGTCCCGGCAGGTACGACCGCAGGAAGCTGGAGACCAGCCCCCGGAAGGTCCGGACGTACGCGGCCGCGTAGTGCTCGGCCTCGTAGCGCACCCGGATCTCCTCCAGCGCCTCCTGCCGACGCTGCTCGCAGATCCGGCTCAGATCGGCGATGCACGCCTCCAGCACCTGCTGCGCCATCACCTCGGGCGCGAGCTGGGCCAGCCGCCAGGCGGCCAGGCGCTCACCCCGGGGGATCGCCAGCAGCGGCAGCATCCGGCCCTGCAACGAGCGCCGGAAGTCGAGGAACGGCAGGGCCGGCGAGATCAGGGTCAGGGTCCGGACCAGGTCCGGCCGCAGCCCCGCCACCTGCACCGAGACCGCCCCGCCCAGCGAGTTGCCGAACAGGTGCACCGGCCCCCGGCCGGAGTGCTCGATCCAGCGGATCACCCGCTCGGCGAAGGCCGGGATCGTGTAGCGGCGCCCGGGCTCGCTGCGGCCGAACCCGGGCAGGTCGATGGCCTGCCCGTCGAGACGGTCGGCGAGCAGGCCCGCCAGGTCGGTCCAGTTCTGCGACGAGCCGCCCAGGCCGTGCACGTAGAGCGCCGGCTCCGCGCCGGGAGCGGTGGCCGGGGTGTCCCGGACGTACGTCACCGTGCCGTCGAGGCGCACCTCGCGCCCCGGCCAGGGCGGCGGCACGGAGTGCTCGGGAAGGGCATGGTCCGGCCAGAGGGTGGCGCGCTTCATCCCTCCAGTCTGCCCGCGCCCGCGCGAAGCGGCAGCGCGTCGAACCCGCTCCCCCGCGCTCAGGCCAGCAGCGCCTCGAGCCGACGGTTGACCGCGGACAGGGTGGCCCGGACGACCGCCTGCCGGGGATCACCGGCGACCAGCGCGGAGCCGGCGAGCTGCTCGACCCAGCCGTCGCAGACGAGCAGCACGACGACCGTGGCCACCTCGCAGTTGCCGAACGGCACCACCGCGGCGTGCTCGACGAAGCAGCGGCCCCGTTCCGGCCCCGGGTCCCCGCCGCGGAGCAGTTCGTCCACCGCCGCCGCGGCGGCCACCGCGCAGAGTCGTAGCACGTACCCGTCGACGGCCGGTCCCGTCGAGTAGCCGGCGGCGCTCTCCCCGCCGGCGACGAGGCGCACCTCCACGGTGGCGTCGAGCCCGAACGTGCTCACCTGGACGTGGTCGATCACCACCCGGGGACCGGCCGCGCCGCCGGTGTCCAGCGGCCGGGACGGCGCGGTCTCCGTCGTGGTCACCTGCCCACCGGAGTACGACGTGCCGACGGTCGCCGGGCTGCCGGGCGGGGGCCCGGCCGGGGCGACGGAGACCGAGCCCGGCTCCTCCACAGTGGCCCGACCCCGGTGCGGGGCGGCCGACTGACGCCGGCGGCGCGGGGGCTCCGGCGACGCCTCGGGACGCTGCTCGGCGCGGGCCGGCGGGGCTTCGGGCGGGCCGCCGGCCGCCCGGCTACCGGGCACCCGCGGCTCGGCGGCCGCCGGCTCGGCGCCCCGTGGCCCGGCGGACCCGGGCGACCTGGGTTCGGCCGCGCGCGGCTCCGCCGACCGGCGGCGCACCGGCGGGGCCGGCGCGGCCGGCATGCCGGGAACGTTCTGCGGCGCGGCGGCCAGCCCCATCCGCTCCTGGAGCAGGCGGGCGACCTGCCGGCTCACCTCGGCCGGGTCGGCCCCGTCCGCCAGGTCGAGTCGCAGGCTGTGCGCCCCGGCCGGGGTGCGGCGCAGCGCCGCGTCGCGGACGCCGGCCACGCCGCGTACGGCGTCGAGGATCGCGTTGACGTCGAAGCCCTCGGGCCGCTCCCGCAACGGTGCGGGCTCGTCGTCACGGCGCAGGTGGGTGGCGATGCGGGCGAGTTCCGGGGTCTCGGCGGGGGGTTCCACGGCTGGCGGCTCCGGCACGACGGGCACGTCCGGTTCGGCGGGGACGCGCTGCGGCAACACCGCCGCCGGGCGGTCCGGGAGCCCGTCGCCGCCGGCCGGCTCGGCAGTGGGCGCCGGTTCGGGGGCGGATCGGCGGGCCGCGTAGGAAGGTGCGCTCGTCGGGGCGGGCGCGGACGGGGTGCGGTCGAGCCGCGCGGGCCCGCTCGCGGCGGAACCGGTGGCGGCCCGCGGGCCGCCCGGTGCCTCCGGCGACGCCGCAGGCACCTCCTCGCTGACCGGCCGGAGCCGGAACGGCCGCGCGGCCCGAGCCGCGGTCTCGTCCACGGCCGGCGCCGGGGTGGTGACCTCGGGACCGGCCAGGTCGTACGCGGCCGGGGGCGCGCTCGCGGGCGCGCCGGACGGCCCTCCGCCCGCCCAGGCGGGCCGCTCCAGCGGGACCGGGACGGACCGGCCGGCCACGGGCGACGTGGCCCGGTCGGCGGGGTCGGCCGGTGGCTCGTACGCCGGGCGGGGCGTGGACCCGGTCCGCCCGGCCTCATATGGGCGCCCCGGTTCGGCGCGCGACGGCTCGTAGGGCTGGGCCGGTTCGGCGGCCCAAGCCGGCGCCTGGTCCTCGCGGGACCGGCGCCCCACGGGCTCGCCCTCCTCGCGCGACCGGCGGCCGACCGGCTCGTCCTCGGCCCGCGACCGGCGGCCGGTCGACCCGGGCTCGTCCCGGGACCGGCGGCCGGCCGGCTCGGTCTCCTCCCGGGACCAGGGCGGCGCCCAGGCGTTGCCCCAGCTCGGCCGGTTCCAGTTCGGGCCCGACCAGTCGGGCTCCGTCGCCGGGGACCACTCGACGGCCGGCGGACGGGAGGCGTCCGGCTCCCGCTCGACGCCGGGCCCACGGTCGCCACCCGCCGCGCGCTCCGCGCCGGCCGGCCGGTCCGGGCCCGGCGTGCCGTAGGCGGTCGACGGGCCGTCCTGCTCCGCGGGGGCCGGCGGGTCCTGCCCGGCGAGCGGGCCGCGACCGGGGTCGGCGCCGTGGTCCGCACGGAAGGGGCCGCCGCCGTGGTGTTCGTGGAGGGCGCCGGAGCCGTCGTCCGCGCGGAAGGGTCGGTCCGCGCCGAGCGCGCGGGCGGTCGGGGAGGGCTCCTCGGCGGTGCGGTCGGCGGTCGGCGCGTGGAACCCCGGCGGCACCTCGAAGCCGCTGGCCGCCGTGCCGACGGGCGGGACCTGCACGGCGGGCGGGGCCGAGGTCGGCAGGCCGGGTTCCGCCCAACGCGTCTGGCGACCGAGCGACGGCTCGTCGGAGGAGTGCCGGGCCGGCCCGCCCTCGGGCTCGGCGGGCCCGTGCTGCGGGCCCCCCGGCTGCTCGGCCGCGGGCGCCGGCCGCTGCGCGGGTACCACCAGCCGGTCGCCGCCCGGATCGCGGCGCTGCTCGCCGGGGATGCCGGGCGGGGCGCTCACCGGCGCCTGGCGGCCGGCGGGCGCGTCGTCGGCGTGGCTGACACCGTTGGCGTGGTGGCCGTTGACCCGAGCCGGCGGCTCGGCTCCGGCCGGCGGGCCGGGCAGCGGCGACGGCAGGTCTCCGTGGCGGGGCGACGAGGCGGCCCAGCCGGGAACGGATTCGGGCTGGGCCCACGCCGTGGGGTGCTCGCGGACCCCGGAGAGATCCTGGCCCCGGGACCAACCGGCCGCCGGGGGCGCCCACCCGCTGCCGGCCCGGCCCAGGTCGTCCCGCTGGCCCGTCCCGTCGCCGTGCTCTCCCGGGGTGGCGGCACCGGGTTGCCCTGTTTCACTCACCGCGCGCTCCTTGGTCGCCCCCGCTGAGGCTACCGTGTGGTGACAGTGGCGATAAGTTACAGCGGCGGGCCAATTCCGCGACGGGTCATGAGCCCCGACCGGTTCGGGTGAAATGCCGGCTCGTACGAAGAAACTCGGAGGTTCCCATGACCGCTGTGGGGAACGGTGCACAGACCGCCGGCCGGCCCACCCGCCTGCCCCGTTCCGCGCGCCGCAAGCAACTGCTCGCCGCGGCCCAGGAGGTGTTCGTCGCCCAGGGTTACCACGCGGCGGCGATGGACGACATCGCCGAGCGGGCGGGGGTCTCCAAGCCGGTGCTCTACCAGCACTTCCCCGGCAAGATGGAGCTCTACCTCGCCCTGCTCGACACGCACTGCGACGCGATCCTCGCGAAGGTGCACGAGGCGATGCGCGGCACCAACGACAACAAGGAGCGGGTCGGGGCGTCGGTGCGCGCCTACTTCGACTTCATCGACCACGAGAGCGAGGCGTTCCGCCTCGTCTTCGAGTCGGACCTGCGCAACGACCCGGCGGTGCGGCAGCGCGTCGAGCGGGTCGAACAGGGCTGCATCGCGGCGATAACCGACACCATCATCTCCGACACCGGGGTCAGCCGGGCGCACGCCGAGCTGCTCGCCTCCGGCCTGGTCGGGGCGGCCGAGACCGCCGCGCAGTTCTGGCTGGCCGGCGGCCGGCAGGTACCCAAGGCGGAGGCGGAGGCGCTGGTCGCCGCCCTCTCGTGGCGGGGCATCGCCAGCTTCCCGTTGCAAGGTGAGTCAGCCTGAGCATCGGGCCGCGAGATCGGATAGCCTTCCCATCGGCGGCTCTTTCGCCCGAACGAGGAGGCACTGTGGAGGTCAAGATCGGCGTGCAGTACGCGCCCCGCGAGCTGGTGCTGGAGAGCGCGCAGTCGCCGGCCGAGATCGAGCAGATCGTGACCGACGCCATGGCCAAGGACGAGGGCACGCTCTCCCTGACCGACGAGAAGGGTCGGCGGGTGATCGTGCCGGTCAACAAGGTCGCCTACGTCGAGATCGCCGAGGCGTCGCCGCGAGCGGTCGGCTTCACCGTCCGCTGACCAGTCCGGCCGGCCGCGACGGGTGACCCGGTGACCCGTCGCGGATCCGCCGACCGTTGTCGGCCGGTGCGTCAGTTGTTCAGCCCGGCGGCGGCCATCCGCGTGGTGTGTGCCGCGGTCAGCCGGCGGAACAATCCCTGCACGTCCACCCGGTCGTCCCCAGCGATGAGGGCGGTCAGCGCGCCCCGGTCGGCGGCGGCGACCCGGCCGGCCTGCGACAGGGCCTCCCCGACCAGCCGCCGCGCCCACATCGAGAGCCGGCCGGCCACCTTCGGGTCGGCGGCGATGGCGGCCCGGATCTCCGCGACGGCGAAGTCGGCGTACGCGGAGTCGTGCACCACGTCGAGGACGAGCTGGCGGTCCGGCTCCGCCAGGGCCGCGGCGATCTCCCGGATGAAGTCGTCGGTGATGGCGTCGCCCACGTACGCCTTGGTCACCGCCTCCGCCCAGTCCCGCGGCTCGGTCGAATCGTGGTACGCCTGCAACGGCGCGACGTACGGCGCCATCGCGTCGTCCGGCAGCACGCCGAGCGCGGCGATCCGGTCGGCCAGCCGCCGGTAGTTGCCGATCTCGGCGGCGGCCATCTCGCTCAGGGCCGCCCGGCGGCGCAGGTCGGGGGCAAGCCGGGCGTCGACGGCCATCCGCTCGAAGGCGAGCAGCTCACCGAGGGCCACCAGGCCGAGCAGGTCGGTTACGGCGTGGTGGGGCAGTTCGGTGACGGCGCGGCCGGTCGGGTCCGTGGCGGCAGCGCCGGGCAGCTCCGTGCCGGGCGGGTCCGGGACGGCATCCTCGGGCGGATCGTGATCGGGGTCGGGCACGAGCGCAGGCTACCGCCGCGGCCGCATCTTCGGGTGGAGTGACGCAGGTCACATGAGGCAACCCCGGACGCACCGCCCGCACCAGGAATCAGGACGTCCACCCGGCGGTTCGGGTAGGATAGAGCAGTTGCCGTGGGCGCCGAGCTGGCCAGACTGGTCCAACCGACCGGTCGGTCCGATCGAAGTCCGACCCCACGGCGCGCGTGCGGCCCGGTCCGGCCAGGCAGTTTGCCGCCGACCGTGTGGCCCGCGCCACACCGATCGCGCCCTGAGGACATGACGGGGCGCACCCACGAGAGGGCACCCCCAAATCCATATGAGCGAGCTGACCCAAGAACTCATGGACGGCCAGGAACTGGCCCCCACCGCTCCGGTGCGACCGGAGGCACCCACCTTCGCCGAGCTGGGCGCGCGTCAGGAGACCGTCGACGCGCTGGCCGCGGCCGGCATCACCCGCGCGTTCGCCATCCAGGAGTACGCGCTCCCGATCGCCATGCGCGGCACCGACCTGATCGGGCAGGCGCCCACCGGCACCGGCAAGACTCTCGGCTTCGGCGTACCGCTGCTGGAGCGGGTCTTCGCGCCGGGCGAGGGCAGCGACGGCGTGCCGCAGGCGCTGGTCGTCGTGCCCACCCGCGAGCTGGGCATCCAGGTCGCCAAGGACCTCGCCGCCGCCGGCCGGACCCGGGGCGTCCGGGTGCTGCCGATCTACGGCGGCGTGGCGTACGAGCCGCAGGTCGACGCGCTGCGCAAGGGCGTGGAGATCCTGGTCGGCACCCCCGGCCGCCTCCTCGACCTGGCCAAGCAGAAGCACCTGCGCCTGGACCGGGTGCACGCGCTGGTCCTCGACGAGGCCGACCGGATGCTCGACCTGGGCTTCCTCGACGACGTCGAGCGGATCCTCGCGATGCTGCCGGAGGACCGGCAGACGATGCTCTTCTCGGCGACCATGCCGGACCCGATCGTCACCCTCTCCCGGCGCTTCCTGCGCCACCCGGTGACGATCCATGCCGGTCACACCGCCGAGACCGGGCCGTCGCCGCAGACCGAGCAGCTCGTCTACCGCACCCACTCGATGAACAAGATCGAGATCGTGGCCCGCATCCTGCAGGCCGAGGGGCGCGGGCTGACCATGATCTTCACCCGCACCAAGCGGGCCGCCGACCGGGTCGCCGAGGACCTCGACTTCCGGGGCTTCGCCGTCGCCGCAGTGCACGGCGACCTCGGGCAGGGCGCGCGCGAGCGGGCGCTGCGGGCGTTCCGGGCCGGCAAGATCGACATCCTGGTCGCCACCGACGTGGCGGCGCGCGGGCTCGACGTCAGCGGCGTCACCCACGTCATCAACTACGACTGCCCGGAGGACCAGGACACCTACACCCACCGGATCGGTCGCACGGGCCGGGCCGGGGCGAGCGGCGTCGCGGTGACCTTCGTCGACTGGGACGACATGCCCCGCTGGCGGATCATCGACAAGACGCTGGGCCTGGAGATGCCGGAGCCGCCGGAGACGTACCACACGTCCCCGCACCTCTACACCGACCTGCACATCCCCACCGAGGTCAGCGGCACCCTGCCGACCGCCGAGCGCACCCGCGCCGGGCTGTCGGCCGAGGTGGAGGAGGACCTGGGCGGTGGCCGGTCCCGCCGGGGCGAGGGCCGCGGTGCCCGACGCGGCGAGAGCCGCGGTCGCGGTGAGCGCCGCCAGGGCCACGCCGCCGGGACGATCGCCGAGCCGGACGCCGACGCGCCGGCCGAGGCCACCGAGGAGGGCACCCGCACCCCGCGTCGCCGCCGGCGTCGCCGGGCCGGCGAGACGCTCTCGGGCGAGCCGACCGCGGTGATCACCGCCGAGGCCGCCGACGCCCCGGCCGCCGCCGAGGGCGAGGCGTCGAAGCCGCGCCGCCGCCGGCGCCGTCGTGGCGGCGGCGCCGCCGGTACGCCGGCCGAGGCGACCGCCGACTGACCCCACGCACGACAGCCGACATCCCCGTACCGGTCCCCGGTGCGGGGATGTCGGCTGTCGTGCCCCGTGCACAGGGTGCCCGGCGGTGTCGGGCCGCCCGGCGGCGCCCCGCCGACGACGAGGAAGATGGAGCAATGCCCGAACCGCTGGATGCCGCCCTGACCGAGGTCCGGGCCCTGCTGCTCGACCCCGCGCTGACCCGGGCGGTCGCCGCCGGACGTCGACGCGGGCACCGCCCCTCGGTGGTCCGCGCCGAGCTGAGGCCGGTCGCGCTCAAGGCCGGTCCCCGGCTGCAGATCTCCACCTCCGACGGCTCCCGGCCGTACACCCGCAACGTCGCCCCCGGCCCGGAGGCGGACGCGGCGGTGGACGCGCTGCTGGCCGAGCCGTTCGGCAACTGGCACGTGGAGACGGCCGACGCCACGCTGCAACTGCGGGTGACCAAGTCGGGCGAGGCGCAAATCCACCGCGCCGCGGCGGCGCGGCCGGTAGCCGAACCGGGTGGGCACGACCGGGCGAAGGAGTACCTGCTCGACCCGGGCGACCCGATCTTCGCCGAGATCGGCGGCTCGGCGGCGAAGCGGCGGCAGGTCGACGCGTTCCTGCGGGCGCTGGCGGCGACCCTCCCCGACGACCTGACCGGGCCGCTGCGGGTCGTCGACCTCGGGTGCGGCAACGCGTACCTGACCTTCGCCGCGTACCGGTGGCTGGCGCAGCGGGGGCTCGACGTCGAACTGGTCGGCGTGGACGTCCGGGAGGACCAGCGCCGCCGCAACACCGAGCTGGCCGAGCGGCTGGGCTGGGCCGACCGGGTGAGCTTCGTGGCCGGCACGATCGCCGACGCCGTCGTGGCCCCCGCCCCCGACCTGGTGCTGGCGCTGCACGCCTGCGACACCGCCACCGACGAGGCGCTGGCCCGGGCGGTGCGCTGGGGGGCCCGCTGGGTGCTCGCCGCGCCGTGCTGCCACCACGACGTCGCGGCCCAGCTGCGCGCGCGGCCGGCTCCCGCGCCGTACGACCTGCTGACCCGGCAGGGCATCCTCCGCGAGCGCTTCGCGGACGTCCTCACCGACGCGCTGCGGGCCGGGCTGCTCCGCCTGCACGGCTACCGGGCCGAGGTGGTGGAGTTCGTCGACTCCCGGCACACGCCGCGCAACCTGCTCATCCGGGCCCGGCGCACCGGCACCGCGCCGACGGACGGTCAGCGGGCGGAGTACCGGCAACTGGTCGACCAGTGGGGAGTCACCCCCCGGCTGGAGACCCTGCTCCCGGCGGCCCCGGCCCCGTCAGCCGGGTGATCCGCGTCATCGTTCGCGCGGAAAGTCCCGCCCACGGGACGGTCTGGTCGGTCAGTCAATTGTTTCCTTACCTTTCCGTACTACCCTCGGAGGCGCACCGCCGGGTGCCGGTCGGGAGGGAAGACCCGCAGGGATGGGTTCGGTAGAGGTATCGCCGCAGATGGCCTTCGCACGCTTCGTGCGGCGCGCCATCGACGACGCCCGCGAGGAGCGCGGGTGGACCGTCACGGACCTGGCGTCCCACACCGGCGTCGGTCGCTCCACCGTGTTCCGCTGGCTCGCCGGCGACTGGCAGGACTATCCGGAGCTCGCCAAGGTACGGGGCTTCTGTGCCGCGCTGGACCTGCCGGTCGCGGCCGCGTTCCGCGCGCTCGGCCTGCCCGACGCCGGCCCCTCGCCGCGCCGACGCCTCGACGACGGCCCGGTCGAGGCGGACGTCCGGGTGATCCTGCAACGGCTGGCCGACCCGACCGTGCCGGCGGAGGAGAAGCACCACATCCGCGACCTGCTGCGCTACCTGGCCCGCCGCCCGATCCGCCGCGCCGGCTGACCGTCATCCCTCGCGGCCCGTCGGCATCCGCCCACCGGCCGCCGGCGGACGTCAGGGCACGGTCAGCGTGAACTCGGCGGTCCGCACCACGCCGCCGACCTGGAAGTCGAGGTAGAGCCGGTAGCGGCCCGGGCCGGGCGTGGTCACCCAGAACGTCACCGCCCCGTCGGCCGCCTGCGGCTCGGGGTGGACGTGCAGGTAACCCAGGTCGCCCTCGCGCAGCGCGACCAGGTGCCCGTACGCGCCGAGGTAGCGCTCCAGCGTCGGGGTGCCCCCGGCCGCGCCGAACCGGAAGGTCAGCGGCACGGTCAGGCCGGTCTGCGGCGTGCCCTGGTAGCTGACGGTGAACCCGTCGACCGTGGCCGAGGTGGCCGGCGCGGGCAGCGGCCGCGGCTGGTAGCCGCCGGGCGCGACCAGGTCGACCCCGAGGGTCACCGCCGTCTGCCGGCCGTCGTCGGCGAGGGCGGTGAAGTCGGCGTACGCGCGCCAGACGCCGGGCCGCGGCAGGGTCAGCGGCACCGACCAGGTGCCGTCGGCGGCCATGGTGGGGTGCAGGTGCTGGTAGCCGGTCAGGTCGCGGCGCACCACGATCAGGTGCATCGGCTTGTCGTGCACGACGGCGAACCGGGTCACCGGGCGGCGTTGCGCGTCGCGCACCTGGAAGCGCAGCTCGCCCGGCCGGGCGGCGGTGAACGTCGACGCCACCGGGGTGAGCGTGTAGCCGGCCGAGGTGACCGAGAGGCCGGACGCCTCCGCCGCCGTGCCCTGGTCGGCACCGTGCTGGTGGGCGCCGGTCCCCGGCTCGTGGGTGTGCTCGCCGAGGGCGCTGTCCAGCCCCGCCGACGCGGACGGGCCCCCGCCGTCGAGCCGCCCGAGACCGAAGCCGAGCAGCACCGCGAGCACCAGTCCGCCGACGACCAGGGCCAGCCGGAGCGTGCTCCGGTCCGGCACGGCCGACATCCGGTGGGGCTCCACGGCGGCCTGGTCGGGCCCGGGCGAGGACTGGTCCGGCACGGCCGAGGGGCGGTCCGACGCGCCCGACGCCCGGTCCCCCAGGGCCGGGGCGTGGTCCGGCACCACCGGGGACTGGTCAGGCACCGCCGCCGTCCCGCTCGCGGCCGGGCTGCTCATCGGTCATGCCGCTCACGCTACCCTCCGTCACGATCGGGCCGGTCCCGCATCGACGCGGGGTGGCGACGGTCGCACTCCCGGCCGGCCGGGAACTTTCCCGTCCCCGGCCGCGACGGGGACCGCGCAGCCCGACCGGCCACCAGGACGGCCGGCGGGTCAGCCGGCCACGGCCAGGGCCAGCGGCAGCACGTCGGGCGCGCCGGCCCGACGCAGCTCCCGGGCGGCCATCGTCATCGTCCAGCCCGAGTCGACCAGGTCGTCGACGAGGAGCACCGGCCCGGCGAGCCCGGCGAGGGCGTCGGCCAGGTCCGCCGGCACGGTGAAGGCACCGTGCAGCGCGCGTACCCGCTGGGCGCTGTTGCCGCGCGGGCCCTCGCCGGCGGCCGGGCCGGCCGGCGTCACCTGGCCGAGCAGGGGCAGCCGGCCGACGGTGGCGATCCGCTCGGCGAGCGAGCCGACCAGCCGGGGCCGGCGACGCGAGCCGACCGCCACCACGGCGACCGGGCGGCGCGGCCACGGGTCGTCGCCGTGCGCCCACGCCTTCAACACCTCGACGACGGCGGCGGCCACGTCGTCCGGGACCGGCCCGTCGGCCGCCTCCGGCCCGACCAGGCCGCGCAGCCGCCCGCCCCAGCCCAGGTCGGACAGCCGCCCCACCGCCCGCCCCGGCAGCGCCTGCTCCGTCGGGGCGATCCGCCCCCTGAGCGGTACACCCACCGCCTCCAGCCCGGTCGGCCAGAGCTTCTTCGGCCCGATCTCCACGCCGGGCCGGCCGAGGAAGGTCTGCGCGGCGGTCAGCGCGGCGTCCGACACCTCGGGCGTGAACAGCGGACCGGCGCAGCGGTCGCACCGGCCGCAGTCGGCGGCCCCGGCGTCGTCCAGGCACTCGCGCAGGTAGCGCAGCCGGCAGTCGGGGGTGCTCGCGTACTCGCGCATGGCCTGCTGCTCGGCGGTGCGCGCCTGGGCGACGCGGCGCAGCCGGGCCTCGTCGTAGACCCAGGGCTCGCCGGTGGCGAGCCAGCCGCCGCGCACCCGGCGGACCGCGCCGTCGACGTCGAGCACCTTGAGCATCAGCTCCAGTCGGGCCCGGCGCAGGTCGACGATCGGTTCGAGGGCCTGGGTGGAGAGCGGGCGGTCGGTGTGCAGGGCCGCCAGCACCGCGCGGACCTGCTCCTCCGGCGGGAAGGCGAGCGAGGCGAAGTAGCGCCAGATGGCGGCGTCCTCGACGCCCGGCAGCAGCAGCACCTCGGCGTGCGCGACGGCTCGGCCGGCGCGGCCGACCTGCTGGTAGTACGCGATCGGCGAGGGCGGCGCGCCGAGGTGCACCACGAAGCCGAGGTCGGGCTTGTCGAAGCCCATGCCCAGGGCGCTCGTGGCGATCAGCGCCTTGATCTTGTTGTCCAGCAGGTCCTGCTCGGCGGCCCGCCGGTCGGCGTCCTCGGCCTGGCCCGTGTAGGAGGCGACGGCGTAGCCCCGGGAGCGGAGGAACTCGGCCGTCTCCCCCGCCGCCGCGACGGTGAGCGTGTAGACGATGCCCGAGCCGGGCAGCCGGTCCAGGTGGTCGGCGAGCCAGGCCAGCCGGTGCGCGGGGCTCGGCAGGTCGACCACGCCGAGCCGCAGCGACTCGCGGTCGAGGCTGCCGCGCAGCACGAGGGCGTCACCCAACTGCTCGGCGACGTCGGCGGTGACCCGGGCGTTGGCGGTGGCCGTGGTCGCCAGCACTGGCGTGCGCTCGGGCAGGTTGCCGAGGAAGGTACGCAGCCGGCGGTAGTCCGGTCGGAAGTCGTGCCCCCAGTCGGAGACGCAGTGCGCCTCGTCGACCACCAGCAGGCCGGTGGTCGCCGCCAGCTTCGGCAGCACGGTGTCCCGGAAGTCCGGGTTGTTGAGCCGCTCCGGGCTGATCAGCAGCACGTCGACGGCGCCGGCGTGGATCTCGGCGGTGATCTCGTCCCACTCGTCGAGGTTGGCGGAGTTGATGGTGCGGGCCCGGATGCCGGCGCGGGCCGCCGACTCGACCTGGTTGCGCATCAGCGCCAGCAGCGGCGAGACGATCACGGTCGGCCCGGCGGGGGCGTCGCGGCCGGGAGCCGGGGCGGCCCCGGCGGCCGACGCGCCGTGGGCGGGAGCGCCGGCGGCGGGCGCGCCGGCTTCCGGCCCCCGGTCGCGCAGCAGGGCGGTGGCCACGAAGTAGACGGCCGACTTGCCCCACCCGGTGCGCTGCACGCAGAGCACCCGGCGGCGGTCGACCACCAGCGCCTCGATCGCCCGCCACTGGTCCTCGCGGAGCCGGGCGTGCTCGCCGGCCAATCGCCGCAGCACCGCCTCAGCCCGCTCCCGTACCGCCGTCCGATCCTGGCTCATCCGGCATTTCTACCAGCGTTCGCGGGGCGGGCGGTCGGCCGAGTTCGCTACTTCGGGGATGTTGTCCCCTTCCGTGCCGGACGGGGCGACAACATCCCCGAAGTCGCCCCCTCGCCGCCCGCCCCTCCCGGTCAGCGGCCGAGGACCGAGCCGCCGTTGACCCCGAGCACCTGCCCGGTGACGTAGCCGGCCGCCGGGCCGGCCAGGTAGCGGACCGCCTCGGCGATGTCCTCCGGGGTGCCGGCGCGGCCGACCAGGGTCGCCGCCACCCGCTTCGCGTGCCCCTCCGGGGTCATCCGGTCGCCGAAGAACTCCGTGTCCGCGACGTAGCCGGGGCTGACCACGTTGACCGTGATCTGTTCCGGTCCGAGCTGCGCCGCCAGGTCGTACGCCCAGCCGTGCAGCGCCGCCTTCGCCGCCGAGTACGCGCCGCCGCCACCCCGCTGGGCGGCGATCGAGCTGACCAGGACGACCCGGCCGCCGGGGCGGCGCAGGGCCGGCCGAAGCGCCTCGGTGAGCAGCACGGCGGTGAGCACGTTGGCGTCCAGGTTGGCCCGCCAGTGCGCCGCCGTCGCGGCCAGGGTGCCGGTGTCGCCGCCCAGGTAGCCGCCCGCGTTGTTGACGACCACGTCGACCGCCCGCCCGCCGACGGCGTCGACCACCCGGGCGACCTGCCCGGGGTCGGTCAGGTCGGCGGCGACGGCGCGTACGGCGCCGGGTCGCCCGCACTCGGCGCCGATACGGTCGGCGGCGGCGGCGAGCACGTCCGCCCGCCGCCCCACGACCAGCACGGAGCATCCGTCCGCGACCAGCGCCCGGGCGACGGCCGCACCGATTCCCGTTCCACCGCCACTGACAACCGCAAACCGTTCACCCATGGTGATCCTCCTTCGCGCAGAAGCCCCGCCGATCTTGGAGCCGTCGCCGGGTGGGCGCAACTCCATACCGGCGGGGCCGGGCCCGTGCCGTCAGGAGCGGCGGGACGGGGTGCGCAGGGAGTGCCGCAGGAGCGCCAGGCGCGGGGCGAGGCTGGCCAGGCCGCCGGGGAAGAAGTAGACGGCCAGGATGAAGACGGTGCCGAGCACGAAGAGCGGCTGGGAGAGCGGCCGGCTCAGGAACCCCGGCAGGGCCTCCACCGCGTCGGAGGTGCCGAAGGCCACCAGCCGGTGGTCCAGGTACATGTAGAGGATGCCGCCGATCACCGGGCCCCACCGGGTGCCGGGCCCACCGAGCACCACCATGACCAGCAGCGCCAGGGTCCACTCGGAGGAGGTGATGTGCGGCGAGGCGCCGCCCACGATCAGGACGTAGACCACGCCGCCGGCCGCCGCGAGCCCACCCGCCAGGGTGAACGCCACCAGCTTGAACCGGTACGGGTCGAGCCCGAGCACCCCGATGCGCCGCTCGTCGTCGCGCAGGCCGGCGAGCACCCGCCCGGTCGGCGAGCCGGAGACCCGGTGCACCACGAAGACCACCACGACCAGGTACGCCAACGCCAGCCAGTAGAGGTTGACCGTGTTGGTGACCCCGACCAGCCCCTGCGGCAGCCCGGAGACGTCCAGCGGCAACCCCTCCTCGCCGCCGGTCAGCCCGCCGAAGTCACGGGCCACCAGGATCGCCCCGACCTGGGCGAAGGCCAGCGTCACCATGGCGAACGCGATGCCGACGGTGCGCAGCGCCACCGCGCCGAGCAGCGCGGCGAGGATCGTCCCGCCGGTGATCGCCAGCAGCGCCGCCTGCCAGAGCGGCAGCCCGGCCTTGGTGACGAGGATGTCGGTGCCGTAGACGCCGGCGGCGAAGTAGAGGGCGTGCCCGAAGGAGAGCATCCCGGTCCGCCCGAAGAGCAGGTCGTACCCGGCGGCCAGACCGCCGAAGACCAGGCAGACGGCGAGCAGTTGCAGGGTGCCCGGGGAGTTGAGCGCCCCCTCGAAGATGCCCGGCAGGTGCAGCGTGGAGTACGGCAGGACCAGCGCGACGGCCAGCGCGGCCAGCGGCAGGAAGGGGCGCAGCCCATGCCAGCGTCCCCGCTGCGGGTCCAGCTCGCCGGGCACCGCCGCGGGCGGGGCCGGGACCTCGGGGCTCTTGACCTCGGTCATGCCGTTGCCACCTTTCCGGCGATGCCCTGCGGGCGCAGCAGCAGCACCACGGCCAGCAGCGCGACCACGCAGATGTCGCCCAGCCCGGAGGTGCCGTAGTAGTTGACGAACTGTTGGGTGAGGCCGACGGCGACCGCCGCGTACGCGGAGCCGACCACCGAGCCCATCCCGCCGATGACCACCACGATGAACGCGAAGATCAGCAGTGAGCTGCCCTGGCCGGGCGAGACGGTGCCGAAGTAGACGCCGCCGAGCGCGCCCGCCAGGGCCGCGGCCGCCCCGCCGATCGCGAAGACCAGGGTGAACGCCTTGCGCACGTCGATGCCGAGCGCGGTGACCATCTCCCGGTTCTCCACGCCGGCCCGGATCACCAGGCCGTAGCGGGTCCACCGGAGGAAGGCCAGGATCGCACCGAGCACCAGCACCGCGGCGATGATCAGCAGTAGGCCGCCGTTCGGCACGTTCGCGCCGAGGATCCCGGTGACCTGCCGGGTCCACTCGGGGCGCGGGAACGGCCGCGCGTCCGCGCCCCAGGTCGCCTGGAGCAGGGCCACGCCGGCCAGCGAGAGGCCGACGGTGACCAGCACCTGCTCGATGGTGCGGGAGTACAGCGGCCGGATCAGCACCAGCTCGACCAGCATCGCCACCAGCGTGCCGGCCGCCACCCCGAAGGCGACCGCGACCACGAAGCCGAAGCCGTCGGACCCGGCGCCGGGCAGGTTGTGCGCCGCCCACCACGTCCCGTACGCGCCGACGCCGAGGAAGACGCCGTGGGCGAAGTTGAGCACGTCGGCCAGGCCGAAGACCAGGGAGAGCCCGCTGGCGACCAGGAAGTAGAGCGCCGCCAGGCCGAGGCCGGTCAGCGTCAACAGGATGACGGTGTCCATCAGCGCTGCTCCTTCCTCGCGCCTGCGGGGCCCGCAAGCTCACTGGTCGCGCTCGGCGCGTGGTGCCCCTCCGCCGAGCCCACGCCCAGCAACGACCTGGTCAGGGCGGTCTCCAGCAGCAACTCCTGCGCGTCGCCGGTCCAGGCCACCCGGCCGGCGGCCAGCACGACCGCGTCCCGGGCGAGCCGTCGCACCACGGCCAGGTTCTGCTCGACCAGCAGCACCGGCACGGATTCGGCGACCCGTTCCAGCACCTCGGCCACCTCGGTCACCACCTTCGGCGCCAGGCCCTTGGTCGGCTCGTCGACCAGCAGCAGCCGGTTGTCGTTGAGCAGCACCCGGCCGATCGCGAGCATCTGCTGCTGGCCGCCGGAGAGCGAGCCGGCCCGTTGCCGTCCGCGCCGGTCCAGCTCCGGGAAGAGCGAGTAGACCTTGTCGTACGCCGGGGTGGTGCCGCGGCGTTCGGCGAGCCGGAGGTTCTCCGCGACGGTGAGCCCGGCGAACACGCAGCGGTCCTCCGGCACGTAGCCGAGCCCGCCGCGGATCAGCCGGTGCGTCGGCCGGGCCAGCAGGCTCTGCGCGCCCATCCGGATCGCGCCCCGCACCTCACCGCCGCGCGGCGTGAGGCCGACGATCGCGCGCAACGTGGTCGTCTTGCCGACGCCGTTGCGACCGAGCAGGACCGTGACGCCGGTCGGGGCGACCGTGAAGGACACCCCCTGGAGGATGTGCAGCCCGGCGATCCGGACCGACAGGTTCTCCACGCTGAGAATGGGTTCCACTAGAGCGACTCCCCCAGGTAGGCCTCTTGCACGGTGGGGTTGGCCATCACCGTCTCCGGGGTGTCGCAGGCGAGCAGCGCGCCGTGGTGCATCACGGCGATCCGGTCGGCCAGTTCCAGGATGACGTCCATGTGGTGCTCGACCATGAGCACCGACCGGCCGCTGTCGCCGGTGAGCGAGCGGATCACGGAGACCAGTTCGGGCACGTCCTCGGCGCTGACGCCGGCCATCGGCTCGTCGAGCAGCATGACCCGCGGCTCCCCGGCGAGCAGCAGGGCGATCTCCAGCTTCCGCTTCTCGCCGTGGGCGAGGGTGCCGGCGAGGGCCGCGCCCCGGTGGGCGAGGCCGACCCGGTCGAGCGCGGCGTCGGCGGCGGCGGCGACCTCACGGTCGGCCGCCCCCCGCCGCCACAGCTTCATCGAGCCCCCGCGGTGCGCCTGCACGGCGAGCCGGACGTTCTCCCGCACGCTGAGCGAACCGAAGACCGAGGATGCCTGGAAGGTACGCCCGAGCCCGAGGCGGGCCCGCCTGTGCGGCGGGAGGGAGCCGATGTCCTGCCCGTCGAGGGTGATCCGACCTTCCGTGGCCCGGCGTACGCCGGTGATCAGGTTGAACAGTGAGGTCTTGCCGGCGCCGTTGGGCCCGATGACGCCGAGGAACTCCCCGGGCGCCAGGTCGAGGTAGACGCTGTCGACGATGGCGACCTCACCGATCCGCCAGGTCAGACCGCGGGTGGCGAGCATCTGTTGTCAGCCCTTCATCGCCACGGCCGGCGGCGCGGTCTCGTCCCCGGTCAGCGCCTTCTGGGCGGTGGCCGTGAACGTGGTGCCGCTGCCGGTCAGCTTGGCCTGGAACATCGGCTGGAGCAGGGCGTGGTCCTCGGGGCGGATGGTCATCTTGCCCTTGACCCCGTCGAAGCTCCAGCCCTCCAGGGCCTTGACCATCTTCTCGACGTCGTCGCCGCCCTCGGAGGCGGCGCGGACGACCATCTGCGCGGCGGCGAAGCCGTCCGGGTGGAACAGGTCGATGGTGCCGACCTTGGCCTTCAGCGCCTTGGTGGCCTCGTTGTCGGAGGCCCCGTCGAAGTAGTGCGACAGGAAGGAGATCTTGCTGCCGGCGGCGCCGAAGGTCGGCCACGAGGCGCGGATGTCCAGGCCGGTGACGACCGTGGTGGAGGAGAGCACGCCCTGCTGGTCGAGGGTCTGCCACATGGCCGGGGCGGTGGTGCCGGCCCAGGCGACGAAGAGCAGGTCCGGCTTGGCGGACTTGATCTGGCTGGCGAACGGGGTGAACTCCGTCGCGCTGGCCGGGGCCCGGACGCTGCTGACGGTCGCGCCCGCGCCGCCGATGACGGTCTTGACGGCCGCCTCGTTGGCGTCGCCGAAGGCGCCGTCCTGGGCGAAGACCACGACCTTCTTGCCGGCCGGGTCGCCGATGAACGACTTGGCGGTCACCACGTCCTGGTACGACTGCCGCCCGGAGCGGAAGGTGTACTTGTTCGCGCCGGTGACCGCGTCCGTGGCGGCCGGCCCGGAGATGAAGAGGACCTTGTTCTGCGCGGCGATCGGGGCGACCTGGAGCGCCACGCCGGACGCCGTCGAACCCGCGATGATCTTGTTGCCCTTGCCGATCAGGTCCTTGGCCGCGGAGACCGCCTTCGCCGGGTCACCGGCGTCGTCGACCTCGGTGATCTCGATCGTCCGGTCGCCGACCTTGTTGGTGCCCTTGGTGGCGAAGTCGAGGCCGGCCTTGAACCCCTCGATGTACTGCTTGCCGTAGCTGGCGAGGGCTCCCGACTGGGAGTACACCAGGCCAACCTTCACCGGGGCGGTGCTGTCGCCGCCGCCGGAGGCGGTTTCCTGCGGGCTGCCACAGGCCGTGGCGGCGAGCGCCGCGGCCATCATCGTGGCGGCGGAGAGGAACACCCGCCGCGTCGTCCGGACCGTCATTGCGACTCCACGTGAGGACTCGGAGGTAGGGAACACATGTGACGGCTCACGCTAGAAGTGACGTCACCCACGGGCTATGTGGCCGAAACACACAAGTAACAGGGGTGGGGTGGCCGAGGGTTACAGCGGCCACGACGCGGCAGTGACCTCGTGCGTCCGCGATGGGCGTCCCCGCCATCGATGGAAGCGCTCCTGTGTCGTGCCGCGCCACCGACGCCGACCGAATGCCGGTATTCGTCCCGCCGCACCGCCAGCGAAGCGCCTGCGAGATCCTGGCACGCCTGAGTCGTCCACGACATCAGCTCGACAGGGCCGGAGGCGCGACCATCCGGCCGGGCACGACGGAGGGCGCCGACGACGCGCCGGCCGGCACCCGGGACAACGACGTCGGCCCGCCACCCGGGGACAGGGGTGGCGGGCCGGCGCGGGGCGGCGGGCAGGTCAGCGCCGGGCGAGGCCCTCCCGGGCGGCGACGGCGGTGTCCGGGTGGTCGGTGAAGACGCCGTCCAGGCCGAGGCCGAGGAACAGCTCGTACTCGGACTGGATGTCGCCGCGCGCGTTCGGGTCCGTGCCGATCCGGAGGTCGGCCGGCAGGAACTGGTTCTCCGCCCGGAACGTCCAGGCGTGCACGACCAGCCGCTCCCGGTGCGCGTCCCGGACCAGGGTGGTCGGGGCGAGCAGCTTGCCGGCGGCGTCGCGCGGGACGATCAGGTTCTTGTTGGCGCCGACACCGTCGGCGTACCGGGCGATCCACTTCAGGCCGGCGGGCTTGGCCAGGTCCTGGTAGGTGCGGGCGTCACCGGCGACGGTGAAGTCGTACGGCCGGCCGGTGGCGTCGAGGAGCTGGGCGAGCTTGACGTCGGTCATCCGGTCGAGCTTGCGCAGGTTCGCCGTCTCGAACGACTGGATGATCACCGGCGAGTTCCGGTGGGTCAGCTTGTTGCGCCGCAACACCTCTACCAGCGGCTCCTCCAGGGGCAGCCCGATGGAGGCGAAGTAGGTCGGGTGCTTGGTCTCCGGGTAGACGCCGACGGTGCGCCCCCGCGCCCGACCCTCGGCGCGGGCCAGGTCGATGACCTCCTGGAGGGTGGGGACCTCGAACCGGCCGTCGAAGGCGGTGTTGGCGACACGCACCTGCGGCAGCCGCTCCTTGGCCCGCAGCGTCTTCAGCTCGGCGAGGGTGAAGTCCTCGGTGAACCAGCCGGTGACCGTGACGCCGTCGATGGTCTTCGTGGCCCGGCGGCCCGCGAACTCGGGGCGGGCGGCCACGTCTGTCGTACCGCTGATCTCGTTCTCGTGCCGGGCGACCAGCGCGCCGTCGCGGGTGGCGACCAGGTCCGGCTCGATGTAGTCCGCGCCCTGCCGGATCGCCAGCCGGTAGGCCTCCAGGGTGTGCTCCGGCCGGTAGCCGCTGGCGCCGCGGTGGCCGATCACGAGCGGACGGTCGGTCGCCCGGGCCCGCTCGGCGGCGGGCGTCGGGGCGGCCGACGCGGCCACGGTCGGCACGGCCACGGCGGCCGCGAGCAGGACGCCGGCCACACCGAGGGCGGAAAGGGTACGTCGCAACGCCGTCTCCTGTCGTCGTCGAGGAATCGGCCTCAGCAGACCGGTCCGGGTTGACGGCGAGTTGGTCGGCGCCTGACGGGGGGATGAATCCTCGGGATGTCGGTTTCCACACCCGACTCGCGGCGGAAAAGGAAGATTGTCTGGTGCGCCGGCTTCTCCGTCACCCCGTACGGCTGGTGCCGTTCGGCTTCCTGGTGACGATCCTGCTCGGCACCGGGCTGCTGATGCTGCCCTGGGCCACCAGCGAGCACCAGCACACCCCGTTCCTGACCGCCCTGTTCACCGCGACCTCGGCGGTCTCCGTGACCGGCATGACGGTGGTGGACACCCCGAACTACTGGAACGAGTTCGGGCTCGTGATGATCACCGTGCTCACGCAGGTCGGCGGCCTCGGCATCGTCACCGGGGCGACCCTGGTGATCCTCGTGGTGGCCCGGCGGCTGGGCCTGCGCAGCCGGCTGCTCGTGCAGGCCGAGACCGCCGAGTTCGGCATCGGCGACGTACGCCGGCTGCTGCTGCGCATCGCCGGTCTCGCGCTGGTCTGCGAGTCGATCATCACCGCGATCCTGACGGCCCGACTCTGGATCACCTACGATTACCCGTTCGCCCGGGCCCTCTGGAACAGCGTCTTCCACGCCGTCCAGGCCTTCAACAACGGCGGGTTCGCCCTCTACACCGAGAACATGATCGGCTTCTCGACCGACGCCTGGGTCACCCTGCCGCTGGCGATCGGCACCGTCGTCGGCGGCCTCGGCTTCCCGGCGCTGTTCGAGGCGGCCCGGGAGTGGCGGCAGCCGGCCCGCTGGGCGGTCGCCACCAAGCTGACCGTCTGGGGCAGCCTGGCGCTGCTGGTGGCGGGCTTCCTGGGCCTGTTGGCCGTCGAGTGGGCCAACCCGCGCACCCTCGGCATCTACGCCTGGCCGGACAAGCTCCTCGTGGCGTTCACCCAGGACGCCTTCATCCGCACCGGCGGCTTCAACGTCGTCGACGTGGACGGCCTGCGGGAGGAGAGCTTCCCGCTGGTCATCGCGCTGATGTTCATCGGCGGCGGCAGCGCCAGCACGGCCGGCGGGATCAAGGTGACGACCTTCTTCCTGCTCGCCTTCGTCATCTGGGCCGAGCTGCGGGGCGAGCCGGACGTGACGGTCGGGCACCGCCGGGTGGCCACCGCCAGCCAGCGTCAGGCGATCACCGTCGCGCTGCTCAGCGTCGCGCTGGTGGCCGGCGGCACGGTGGCGCTGATCCTGCTCACCGAGGGGATCCCCCTCTACGCCGCGCTGTTCGAGGTGACCTCGGCGCTCACCACCACCGGGCTCAGCGTCGGGGTCGCCGCCAACCTCCCGGAGCCCGGCCAGTTCGCCCTGATCGTCCTCATGTTCGTCGGCCGGATCGGGCCGCTGACCCTCGGGTCGGCGATCGCCCTCAACACCCGCCGGCGGCTGTACCGCTACCCGGAGGAGCAACCCATTGTCGGCTAGGAAGACGACGGACGAGAGCGGCGTCGTGGTGGTCGGGCTGGGCCGGTTCGGCTGCCACCTCGCCGGCGCGCTGACCGCGCTCGACCACGAGGTGCTGGCCATCGACCGCAACCCGGACCAGGTGCAGCGATGGTCGGCCCAGCTCGACCGCGTCGTGCAGGCCGACGCCACCGAGGAGGGGGCGCTGCGTCAGCTCGGCGTGGCGGACTTCGGCCGGGCGGTGATCGCCATCGGCGCCTCGGTGGAGGCGAGCGTGCTGACCGTGCTGGCGCTGACCGAGCTGGGCGTGCCGCAGATCTGGGCCCGGGCCACCTCGGCGAAACACGCCAAGATCCTGGGCTCGGTCGGCGCGCACCACGTGATCTTTCCCGAGGCCGAGACCGGCGAACGGGTGGCCCACCTGATCGTCAGCAGGATGCTGGACTTCATCGAGTTCGGCGACGACTTCGCCATCGCCAAGGTGTGCACCCCCCAGGCGATGGTCGGCCGGCCGCTCGCGGACCTGACCCCGACCGAACGCTACGGAGTGCGGGTGGTCGGCGTGAAGCTGCCCGGCGAACGCTTCCGGTACGCCACCGACGCCACCGTGGTCGCGCCGGGCAGCATGCTGATCGTCGAGGGAAACATCGAGCAGGTGCAACGCTTCGCGGCGCTCAGCTGACGCCGGCGGGCTCAGTCGTCGCCGCCGTCGTCGTCATCGTCGTCCCTTTCCGGGCTTACTGCTTTTTTTCCACCACCCGACCCCTTGCCCTTGCCGGAGTTGTCGGACTTGGCCTTCGACCCGCCGGAGCCGCTCCCGGAGGTGCCGGCCCTCGTCGTGGGCGCCTTCGCCGTCGGCGCCTTGGTGGTCGGCGCCTTGGTGGTCGGGGCCTTGGTGGCGGGCGCGGTGCTGGGCGTCGAACCCGCCACCCCGGCCACCTGCACGTCGCAGGTCTCGTCGCCGAGGCGGAACTCCACCGGCAGTGGATTGGTCCCGGTGTGGCGGCCGGTCAGGGTGAGCTTCTCCGACGCGCCGGGAGCCAGCGCCGCCTGCTCCGGGGCCGGTTCCACGAGCACCTTCCGCCCCTCCTGGCGTACGGGGACGGGCACCGACTTCGTCACGGTCTGCTGGCCGGGGAAGGCGAAGCTCATCCGCCAGCCGCGCAGCTCCCGCTGGCCGGTGTTGGTCAGGGTCAGCTCGGCGGCGAAGTCCCTGCCGGAGTCCTTGCGCAGCGTGTACGCGACCTGGCAGGGCGCGGGCTGCTCCGCGCCCATCCGCGCCTCCGTCGGCTGGTCGATGCCGCCGCTGGCCGGGCTGTGGGAGGTCACCCCCCACAGCGCCGCGGTCACCGCCACCAGCCCGGCGGCGGCCACCCCCGCCTCGACCCGCCGCCGTCGCGCCGCCGCCCGTCTGTTGCGCGTACCGGAGAACGGCAGCGCGTCGGTGGCGGCGGACCAGGGCAGGATCGTGGTGCCGGCGCTGGCCAGTGCGGCCGGGTCCACGGGCCCGGCGGCCGGGGAGACCGGCACCGCGGCGACGATGCCGGCCGCCTCGGCGAGCGTCCGGGCCACCTCGGCGGTGCCGGGGCGGTCCTCGGGTTGCTTCGCCAGGCACCGGTGGACCAGGTCGCGCACCTCGTCGGGGAGCCCCGGCACCGGCGGCATCGGCTCCGGGTCGTTGTACATGTGCGCGCGCAGCATCTGGGTGGTGGTGCTCGCCTGCCAGGGCAGCCGGCCGGTGAGCATCCGGTAGAGCAACAGGCCGACCGCGTACACGTCGGTGGCCGGGGAGACCTGACCGTTGTCGAGCCGCTCCGGCGCGAGGTACGCGGGCGTGCCGAGCAGGGTCCCGTCCGGCCCCTTCTCCTTCTCGCCGACCAGCGCGGAGATGCCGAAGTCGACCACCTTCACGCCGGTGGCGGTCAGCATGATGTTGCCCGGGGTGACGTCGCGGTGCACCACGCCGCGCGCGTGTGCGGTGGCCAGCGCCGAGGTCACCTCCGCGCCGATCGTCACCGCCTCCCGCCAGGGCAGGCTCCCGCGGCGCAGCCGGCCGGTCAGCGACTCGCCGTCGACCAGCTCCATGACGACGTACGGCACGGTCAGGCCGACCTGCTCGGACTCGCCGTAGTCGTAGACGTTGGTGATGTTGGGGTGGCACAGCCGGGCCGCGGCCTGCGCCTCGATCCGGATGCGGTGCCGGAACGCGCGGTCGCTGGCCAGCCGGGACGCGAGCACCTTGACCGCCACCTGGCGGCCGAGCACCTCGTCGTAGCCCCGCCACACGACGGACATCCCGCCCGCGCCGAGCTGTTCGATCAGCCGGTACCGCTCACCCAGCAGTTGCGCGCCGTCCCGGTTCGCTCCACCCATGGGGGTCGTTGTTGCCCGCGACGGCCCCGCCTACACCTGCGGGGTCGGAATCGGTCAGCGATGTCACCCGATCAGGCGGTGGCGAGGAGCTGGTCCACCGGGGCGTAGTCGTCGGTCAGCACCAGCGCCTCGCCGACGAACGAGGTCAGCTCGGCGCCCGCGAGCAGGCTGACCCCCTCCCGCCGGTCGGCCAGCCGGGCGCGGACCGCGTCCAGCGGCAGCGGGGCGTCGGAGGCGACGATGAGGAAGTTCGCGCCCTCCTGCCCGGCGAGCGCCGCCGCGGGAGCGATCAGCGCGACGTGCCGGAACTCGGCGGCGACGGTGGCCAGCTCGCTGCGGATGAAGCGCAGCGGCGGGTAGTCGATGACGTTCTGCACGTAGACGCCGCCGGGCCGGGTCACCCGGCGGATCTCGGCGGCCATCTCCCGGGTCGCCAGGTGCCAGGGCACCACCAGGTGCCCGAACGCGTCGCCGACCACGAGGTCGCGGCTGTCGGTCGCCTCGCCGGCGACGAGCATCCGGGCGTCACCCACCACCGCCCGCAGGTCACGCCCCTGGCGTACGCCCAGCTCGCGCTCCCCCAGCTCGACCAGCCCGCCGTCGATCTCGAACACCACGTTGTCCGTGCCGGGGCGGGTGGCGGTCAGGTAGCGCGGCACGGTGAACCCGCCGCCGCCCAGGTGCAGCGCGTCCAGCCGCTGACCCTGCGGCGCCACCACGTCGGCCACGGCCCCGATCCACCGGGTGTACGCGTACTCCAGGTGGGTGGGGTCGGCGAGGTCGACGTACGAGTGCTGGGCCGAGTTGAGCAGCAGGGTGCGGCCGGAGCCCCGGCCGGGGTCGGCCTCGACGCTGGCGCAGTGGTAGGCCGTCTCGATGTCACACGGGTTCGGCGCGACCGTGGTCAGCCCGGCGCCGACGAGACCGAGCACCGCCAGGGCCGCCTTGGCCCGGGCCGGGCCGGGCAGCTCCGCGGAGTCCTGGCGGCGCAGCCACACCCCGAGGCCGAGCCCGGTGAGCCCGAGCGAGGCGGCCAGGGCGAACAGGATGACCGTGCTGGGCAGCGCGGCGACCAGCACGAACCCGGTGCCCAGGGTGGCGGTGATCCCGCCCAGCGTGCCGATGCCAGAGAGCCGGCCGACCACCTGGCCCGTGCGTCGCAGGTCGGCGAGCTGGAGCTTGACGACCAGTGGGGTGACCGCCGCGAGCAGGGCCGCCGGCACGAAGACGGCGAGCGCCACGAGCAGCAGGATGGCCGTCGCCGCCCCGCCGCGCAGCACCTCGCCGGCGTACCGGACGACGGGCAGGGTGACCGCGGTGGCGATGCCGGCCAGCACCAGGGCCGGGGCCAGCAGGGTGCGGGGGTTGCGCCGGTCGGCCAGCCAGCCGCCCGACCACGCCCCGTACGCGATGGCCGCCAGCGCGATGCCGATGACCGAGCTGGTCACCTGGAGGGTCACCCCGACGTACGGCCCGACCAGGCGCAGTGCGACGGTCTCCAGCACCAGGACGGCGCCGCTGGAGAAGAAGACCAGGAACGCGGCGAGACCGTTGGGCAGTGCCCTGGCGGTCGGCGGCGCCGGCCGGGCCGGCGGGACCGTGACGTCGGACGATGGGGAGCTCACCCGCGCGATGCTACGCAGTGAAACCGGGGTCGCGGGTCAGTACATCGAGAGATGAACATGGTTCGTGTGGTCGGCGGCGGGGCTGCCGCTGCCGCCGTACGCCCGCCACCCGGTGCCCGGATGCCAGATCTGGCGGTACCAGATCACGTAGAGCACGCCGAGGCGGCTGGCGTTGCGCACGTGCCAGGCGGCGAGGCTGTCCCCGTACGCCTTGTCCCCGCCGGTGGCGGTCTTGTCCTCGAACCCGCCGGCGGCGGCCGAGAAGTCGCAGGCCCGGCCCTTGGGATGCTCGCCGGAGCCGCCGCTGCGGTAGCAGGAGACGTGCCGCTTGTAGCCGGCGGCCTGGGTCTGCTGGAGGGCGTTGAGCGTGCGCGGGGTGATGCAGCCGGAGGTGGTCGGGTCGTTCACCGAGCAGGACTCCGACGGCCAGGAGCCGTCCGGGTTGCGCGGGGCGGGCCTCGCCGAGGTGGAACTGCCGCCGCTGAAGCCGCCGCTGCTGCCCGAACTGACGGCGGCGAGCGCCGTCTCGGCCTCCTTCTTCTTCTTCGCTATCACCGCGAGCTGCTTCTGCTGCTCCCGGACCTCAGTGTCCAGGGCGACCTTGGCCTGCCGCGCCTGCTCCCGCGCGTCGGTCAGGTCGCGCAGCCGCCGGCTGTCGCGCTGCGCCATCATGTCCAGGCTGGCCGCCCGCTCCAGGAACGCCTCGGGCGAGGCGCTGTTGAGCAGCATCGCCGTGGGGGTGAGCCGGCCCACCCGGTAGGACTGGGCGGCCACCTCGCCGACCTGTGCGGTCAGCTCGACCAGCCGGCCCTCCAGCGCGGTCAGCTCCCCCGTCAGCTTCTTCTGCCGGCGCTTGGAGTTGTCCAGCTTCGCCTTGGCCTCGAGGTGCGCCTTGGCGGTGGCCTCGAGGGCGTCCCGGAGCTTCTTGGTGCCGCCCTCGTTGGGTTCCGCGTACGCCGGCACGGCACCGCCGCCGAAGAGCAGCGCCACCGCGACGAGCAGGGCGATCACCGGGCGGCGGGCGCGCCGCGCCGACAGGGCGATCAGCGGGCGACGCCCGGCGGGCATGGTCCTGCGCACGAAAGCATCCTTTCGTCGGCCGCCGCCGGGTGACAGCGCGGCGCGGCGGCCTCCGCCGGGCGCCGGTCGGCGGCCTGCTGGCGGATACCGGCGGTCAGGATACCGGACCGGCCGTTCCCGACCAGGCCCGCGACCGCTCTCCCCATCGAACATCGACACAGCGTCGCATCGACGTCACTCAGCGCCCAGCAACGCCTCGCGCACCTGCGCCCAGACCCGCTCGTTCGCCGCGACCAGCAGGCCGCGACCGTCGTCGGCGGGGTGGTAGTCGGAGCCGTCGAAGCGCCGGGCGACGCCGCCGGCCGCCCGGACCAGCAGGGTGCCGGGGGCGTGGTCCCACGGCAGGGTGCGCCAGAACAGCACGAACTGCTGCTCGCCGGTGAGCACGTCCAGGTATTCCCGGCCCGCGCAGTGCTGTCCGGGAAGCAGCTCGCCGAGCCGGTCGCCGCCCGCCTCGACCCGCGCCCTCGACGCCGGCGGCAGGAACCGCGACATGGCGGCGCCGCGCAGCGCGTCCACGGCCGGCGTGTCACCGGTGGTCCGCACCGGCCGGCCGTCCAGCCACGTCCCCTCGCCCGCCCGCGCGACCGCCAGCGTGCCGGCGAGCGGGTCGAGCACCCAGGCCGCGGCCGGCTCGCCATCGGTCAGCAGCGCCACCATCAGCGCGAACGGCCGCCGGCCGGCCGCGAAGTTCGAGGTGCCGTCGACCGGGTCGACCAGCCACACGTCGCCGGCGCCGCGCAGGTGGCGCAGCAGGCTCGGGTCGTCGGCGACCCCCTCCTCGCCGACCACCACCGAGTTGGGGCGCAGCCGGCGCAGGGTCGCCGAGATCACCTCCTCGGCGCGGCGATCGGCGACGGTGACCAGCTCGCCCGGCGCCTTCTCGGTGACGTCGTCGTCGTCGAGCTTCCGGAACAGCGGCAGCACGACCTGGTCGGCGGTCTCGCGCAGCAGCCCACCGACGTCGTCGAGGAGGGTGTCAGCCACGCGGCGGCAACTTGACCACGCTGACGAAGAACTCGTCGATCTGCCGGACCACCGAGATGAACCGCTCGAAGTCCACCGGCTTGGTCACGTACGCGTTGGCGTGCAGCTGGTAGCTGCGCAGGATGTCCTCGTCGGCCTGGGAGGTGGTCAGCACCACGACCGGGATCCGGCAGAGCTGCTCGTCCTTCTTGATCTCCTCCAGCACCTCCCGCCCGTCCCGGCGGGGCAGGTTCAGGTCGAGCAGGACCAGGTCCGGGGTCACCGCGTCCGCGTACTCGCCCTCGCGCCGCAGGTAGGCAAGCGCCTCGGCGCCGTCGGAGACGACAGTCAGCCGGTTGCGGAGCTTGTGCTCCTCGAACGCCTCCTGGGTCATCAACACGTCGCCCGGATCGTCCTCGACCAGCAGGACCTCGATCGGGCTCTTGCCGTCCGCTGGCGCGGTCATCCCACCGTCTCCCTCACGTCACCCGTTCTACCGCCTTCCGACGCCCGGTCGGGGCCGTCCGTGGCGTCCGTCTCGTCGCGACGGCCGCCGGCCCGCTCCGGGGTGCCCGTCCCGCCCTCGCCCGTCGTCGGGCCGTCGTCCCCGGTCGCGCCGTCCTCGGCCACGCCGCCGTCGGCCGCCGGCCCGCCGGCGTCAGCGGCCGCCGCGGCGGCCTCGACGTCCTCGGGCAGCGCGGGCAGGGTGAAACGGATCGCCGTGCCCTCCCCGGTGTCGGTGTCCACCCAGACCCGGCCGCCGTGGTATTCCACGATCTTCTTGACGATCGCCAGGCCGATCCCGGTGCCCGGGTACGCGTCCTTCGCGTGCAGCCGCTGGAAGATGACGAAGATCTTGTCGGCGAACTCCGGCTCGATGCCGATGCCGTTGTCCTGGCAGCTGATCTCCCACTCGTCGCCCACCAGCCGGGCCGACACGTGCACCTTCGGCGGCACGTCGGGACGGCGGAACTTGATCGAGTTGCTGACGAGGTTCGCCAGCAGGTTGGTCAGCAGCGGCTCCTCGCCGCGGACGACCGGCATCTCGCCCCAGGTCAGCTCGGCGTCGGCGTACTGCAGGGCCGCCTCGGTCTGGCCTGCCACGTCCCCCATGACCTTGTTCATGTCCACCTCGGTGAAGCCGGTGGTGAGCCGGCCGATCCGGGAGAACGCCAGGAGGTCGTTGATCAGGCGCTGCATCCGCTGCGCGCCGTCCACGGCGAACGCGATGTACTGGTCGGCCCGCTCGTCCAGTTGCCCGGCGTAGCGGCGCTGGAGGAGCTGGCAGAAGCTCGCCACCTTGCGCAGGGGCTCCTGCAGGTCGTGCGAGGCGACGTACGCGAACTGCTCCAGGTCACGGTTGGAGCGGGTGAGTTCCTCGGCCTGCTTCTGGAGCTGGCTGTTGACCCACTCGATCCGCTCCCGGGCCTCCCGTACCTCGTCCAGGTCCTTGGCGATCTTGCGCCGCATCGCGTCCACGTCGTCGGCGAGCCGGACGAACTCGGGCGGGCCGCCGCCGGTGATGCCGTGCCGGTAGTCGCCCTCGGCGACCTCCCGAACCTGGTCGGCGAGCCCGGTCAGCGGGCGGATCACCATCTTGTCCAGGGAGACGAGCAGCATGCTGCCGGCGATGACCACCACCGCGAGGGCGGTGATCAGCAGCACGACCAGCAGGTTGCTCGTCTGCCGGACGTCCTCGGCGCTCTGCTGCCGGACCTGGAAGATCTCGAACTGGAGATTGTCCAGGGCGTTGCGGACCTGTTCGAACTGCTGGCGGGCCTGGTCGGTGATGAGCGCCTGCCCGGCGGCGGTGCCGCTCTGCTCGGTCGTGGTGATCACCGGCACGGCCACCGCCTGGCGCCACGCCTCGGCCCGCTGTTCGACGACCCGGAGCTCCTCCCGGACCCTCGGGTAGTCGCCGAGCAGCCGCTGCATCGAGGCGACCAGGTCACGCTCCCGCGCCCGGCCCGCGTCGTACGGGGCCAGGTCGGCGGGGTCGCCGCTGACGGCGAAGCCCCGGACGGCATTCTCCTGGTCCAGCAGCGCGTTCAGCACCTCCTGCGCCTGCACCCGGAGAGGGCCGGTGCGGTTCAGGATCGCGTCGATGTGCGTCCGGTTCTTCGCCGCCACGGCGACCGCGCCACCGGCCAGGCCGACCAGGAGCACGGCGACGACGGCGAGGAGCGTGACGACCCGCTGGCGCAGGGTCCACTCGCGTACGCCCGTCATCGGCCACCGCCCCGGCTGACCAGCAGCATGGCGACGTCGTCGGCGAGCGGCCCGCCGTTGATCTGCTCGGCGCTGCCGACCAGCCAGGCCGGCAGCTCCGCCAGCGGCACCGCCTGGCTCGCCGGGTCGGCGAGCAGGCCGCTCAGGCCGGGCACGTCGAGGCGCTCGTCGCCCTCGCCGACCCGCCCCTCGATCACGCCGTCGGTGTACATCAGCAGGGACCAGTCATCGGTGTCGAACTCCAGGTCGTAGGCCACGGGCCGGCGGGGTCGTACGCCGAGCAGCAGACCACCGGGCGCCGGAACCGGCACCACCTTGCCGCCGGCGAGCAGCAGCGGCGGCGGGTGCCCGGCCAGCCGCACCGTGGCCCGGTTGGCGTCGAGGTCCAGCCGCGCGGTGGCGACGGTCGCGAAGATCTCCTGGAGCCGGCGCTCGCTCATCAGCACCTGCTCCAGCGCCGGCAGCACCTCGTCGTCGGGCACGCCGGCGAGGATCAGCGCCCGCCAGGCGACACGAAGCTCCACGCCGAGCGCCGCCTCGTCCGCGCCGTGCCCGCAGACGTCGCCGACGATCAGCTCCAGCCGGTCGGGGCTCGTCTGCACCACGTCGAAGAAGTCGCCGCCGATCAGGGCGGCGTGCCGGCCGGGCCGGTAGAACGTGTGCACCGCGACCTCGTCGGTGGTCATCAGCGGCTGCGGCAGCAGGCCCCGTTCGAGGCGGGCGGACTCGGCCTGGCGCAGCTCGACCTCGCGCAGCCGCCGCGCGTTCTCGTCGGCCCGCTTGCGCTCCACCGCGTAGCGCAGCGCCCGGGTCAGCAGCACCCCGTCCACCTGGCCCTTGACCAGGTAGTCCTGCGCGCCCTCGGCGACCGCGACGATGCCGAGGTGCTCGTCGGAGCGGCCGGTCAGCACGCAGACCGCGGCGCCGCTGGCCATCTCCAGCACCTGGCGCAGGCCGTCGAGCCCCTGCGCGTCGGGCAGGCCGAGGTCGAGCAGGACGCAGTCGACGCCCATCACCCGCCGCCGGGCCTCGCTGAGGCTGGTCGCCACCAGCAGGTCGATCATCGAGTTGGTCTCGGCGAGCAGCTCGCCGACCAGGAAGGCGTCGCCCTCGTCGTCCTCGACCAGCAGCACCCGCAGCCGCTCGCCCGGAGGCAGGTTGGGGTGCCTTCCCATGCCGCCGTGCGGGTACGGCACGACAGGGGAACCGGCCGGGCCGGTCCCCCGGAGCGGCCGGGTCACCGCCGCGAGGCGCGGGAGATCGCTGGTGATGTCGGGCTCCTTCCGAGTGCCCTGCTGATCCTGTATTAGACAACGTTCGCACACAACACGACGGGCACCGTAGGCGCGGGCATGGGCCGGATCACTGCCGCTCCGGGGTGCGGGCGGCCCCGCCCGTCCGGGGGAGTCCCGCGGGCGACCGACCCGGTGCAGGATGGTGCCACCCCTGGCCCCACCCCCCGAGGAGTCCCCGTGGGCGCACCCCCCACCCGTGCCGCCGACCGTGCGCTGGCCCGGCCGCGCCGCCGGTTGGCCGCCGCCGTGGCGGCGCTCGCCGCGCTCGCCGCCGTCGGCGCCGGCACCCTGCTCGACCTGCGCGCCCCCGCGCCGCGACCGGCCGACGCGCCGCCGGGCGAATTCAGCGCCGACCGGGCGTACGCGCACGTCGAGGTCGTCGCGGCGCGGACGCACGTGGCCGGCAGCCCGGCCAACGACCTGGTCCGCGCGCACGTCGAGGGGGTGCTGCGCGGGCTGGGCCTGGAGACCGAGGTGCAGGACACCGTCGCGACCGAGGCCGGCCAGCTCAGCGGGGCGGCCGGCGGGGCGACCCTGGCCCGGGTCCGCAACGTGGTGGCCCGGCTTCCCGGCACCGCCCCGACCGGCAAGGTCTTCCTCGTCGCGCACTACGACTCGGTGCAGTCCGGGCCGGGCGGCAACGACGACGCCGCCGGCACCTCGGCGATCCTGGAGGTGGCCCGTGCGCTGGCCGCCGGCCCCCGGCCACGCAACGACATCGTCTTCGTGCTGACCGACGCCGAGGAGGCGTGCCTCTGCGGGGCGTCGGCGTTCGCGTCCGGCCACCCCCTGGCGGCCGGCGGCGGGGTGGTGCTCAACCTGGAGGCGCGCGGCTCCACCGGCCCGGTGATCATGTTCGAGACCTCGCGGGACAACGCCGCGCTGGTGGACGCCTTCGGGCGGGCCGCGCCGCATCCGGTGGGCACCTCGTTCGCGGTGGAGATCTACCGGGCGCTGCCCAACGACACCGACTTCACCGCCTTCCTCGACGCAGACTTCGTCGGGCTGAACTCGGCGTACATCGACGGCGGGACGATCTACCACACCCCGCTGGACACCCCTGCCGCCATGGACCGGGCCAGCCTCCAGCACCACGGCGACAACGCCCTCGGCCTCGCCCGCGAGTTCGGCCGGGTCGACCTGACCGCGCTGGACTCCGGGCACGACGCCACCTACTTCCCGGTCCCGGGCGGGCTGGTCCGCTACCCCGGCTGGCTGGTGCTGCCCCTGGCGCTGCTGGCGCTCGCCGCCGTGGTGGCCCTCGGCTGGCTGACCCGGCGGCGGGGCCGCGCCACCGGCGGTCGGCTCGCCGCCGGGTTCGGGCTGGCGCTGGCGCCGATCGTGGTCGCCCCGCTCGCCGCCCAGTTGCTGTGGGCGGCGGTCACCGCGCTCCGGCCGGGCTACGCGGAGCTGCTGGACCCGTACCGGCCGACCTGGTACCGGCTGGCCGTGGTGGCGCTCGCCGCCGCCGTCCTGTTCGCCTGGTACGCGCTGACCCGCCGCCGGGTCGGCCCGGCCGCGCTCGCGGTGGGTGGGCTCGGCTGGCTGGCCCTGCTCGGGGTGCTGCTCGCCGTGCTGGTACCCGGCGGGGCGTACCTGGTCACCCTGCCGGCCCTGGCCGGCGCGCTGGCCGGGCTGCTCGCGCTGAGCGCCCGGATCGACGGCCCGTGGCCGGTGGTCGCGGTGACGCTGGCCGCCGCGGTGGCCGTGGTGGTCCTGCTGCCCACGGTGGTCCTGCTGTTCCCGGCGCTCGGCATGGCGATGGGCGGGGTCGCGGCGCTGGTCGGGGTACTGCTCGGCCTGGCCGCGCTGCCGGTGGTCGACCTGCTGCACCCGCAGGCCGGCGGCCAGCGGGGCCTGGTCGCCCTGCGCGCGCGCCGGCTCGGCGCGCTGCCGGCCGGGGCCGCCGCCCTGGCGACGGCGGTGTTCGCCGGGGTCGGGCTCGCCGTCGACCGCTTCGACGCCGCGCACCCCGCGCCCACCCACCTGATGTACGCCCTCGACGCCGGCACCGGCCAGGCCCGCTGGCTCAGCCACGAGGAGGACCCGCAGCCCTGGACCGACGGCTACGTCGACGGGGCCGTCGAGGTCGCCGACTTCCCCGGCCTGGGCGACGCCGAGCTGCGCGCCGGCCCGGCGCAGGCGGCGAACCTGCCCGCGCCGAAGCTGGAGGTCCTCGCGGACGGCACCGCCGGCGCCGAGCGCACCCTGCGCCTGCGGCTCGTCCCGCAGCGCCAGGTCCGCCTGGTCACCCTGCACGTCGACGCGGCGACGGCGACGGTGCGGCGCGCGGAGGTGGCCGGCCGGCCGGTGCCGGTGGAGGCGCGGGAGGGCCGCTGGGGCTTCGGCGTGGTCTTCCACGCCCCGCCGTCGGAGGGCGTCGAGGTGACCCTGACCGTCACGCCGAAGGCGGGGCGGGTGGCGCTGCGGGCGATGGACGCCAGCGACGGCCTGGACGCGGTGCCGGGCTTCCGACCCCGCCCGCCCGGCGTGGGGATCGTGGGCTCGCACAGCTCGGAGATGCTGGCCGTCGCCCGCACCTATCCGCTGTGACGCGCACGCCGGTGGCCGCCCGGCGAGGGCGCCCACCGGCGTGATCCCGGTTCCGGCGGTGTGAGTCGCTGCCGAACGGGCCGGCGGACCGGTCAACCGGTCTTGCGGAGACCGGCGAACTGCAGTGCGGTGAAACCGGCGACCACGACCGCCTGTGCGATCACCAGCGCGGTGCCGAGGCCGGTCAACGGGAACCAACCCGCGACGAGCAGCTCCACGCTCGCGGCCACCCAGGCGATGTTGACCGCCATCACGACGACCACGGCAGCCGTGCTGACCGTCGGGCGCGAGGCGAGGAGGAACAGGGCCGCGGCGAAGACGACCAGGAACGCGCCGACCGGGTAGAGGAAGGCGGCGGGAAGGCCGAACATCTCGCCGAAGATCGCCGCGGCGACGACATAGACGACGCCGTTGGCGCCGGAGCCCATGGCGTCCTGCTTGAGGGCGAAACGGAGCAGCTTGGCGTCGGTGACGGTCTGCGCGGTGCTCGCGATGGTGGCCATCGGATGTCCCTTCGTGGTGCTGACGATCTGTCACCACGACGCTAGGCAGGTCCGCTCCCGGCCGAATCAGTCACCGTGACGGTAGGTTCCTGACGTGCTGCACGGACGAGCCGCGGAACAGGCGGAGATCGAACGGCTCCTCGCGGCGGCCCGGGCCGGCCAGAGCGGGGCCCTGGTCGTCCGGGGCCCGGCGGGGATCGGCAAGTCCGCGCTTCTCGATGACGCCGCCGGGCGAGCAGAGGGCATGCGGGTGCTGCGCGGCGTCGGTGTCGAGTCCGAGGCCACGCTGCCCTACGCCGCACTCCACCTGTTGCTGCGCGCCGGGCTGGACCGGATCCACGCGCTGCCCGACGCGCAGGCCAGCGCGCTCAACGGCGCCCTGGGGCTGGGCGACATCGCTCCGGAGAGCCGGTTCTTGGTCGGGCTGGCCACGCTGAGCCTGCTCGCGGAACTCGCCGGGGACGGCGCGCTGCTCTGCCTCATCGACGACGCACAGTGGTTCGACCAGGCGTCCATCGACGCGCTGCTGTTCGCCGCCCGTCGCCTGGAGGCCGAGGGCGTCGTCATGATCTTCGCCGCCCGCTCGGGTTTCCGGGCCGCGGGGCTGCCCGAACTCCGGCTCGGCGGACTCGACGGCGCGGCCGCCGCCGCGCTGCTTCCGGCCGACCTTCCTCCACAGGTACGAGAGCGCCTCATCGAGGAGTCGGACGGCAACCCGCTGGCGCTCATCGAGCTGCCCGCCGCGCTCGACGCCGAGCAGCGGGCGGGGCGACTGCCACCGGTGGGCGCGATGCCCGTCGCCCACCGGGTGCAGGAGGCGTTCCAGGCGCGGATAGCCGCGCTTCCCGAGGCCGCACGGACCGCGCTGCTGATCGCGGCGGCGGACGGCTCCGGCGAGCTGGAGACGCTGGTGGGTGCGGGTGCCTCCCTCGACGCTCTGGAGACGGCCGAGCGCGGGCGGCTGATCGAGGTGCGCGGCAGAAGTGTCGGTTTCCGCCATCCCCTGATCAGGGCTGCCGCCTACCAGAGCGCGCCGGTCACCCGCCGCCTCGCCGTGCACCGGGCCCTCGCGGACGCCCTGGCGCGCTCGGCAGCCGCGGATGCGGCCGACCGGCGGGCGTGGCACCTGGCCGCCGCCGCGCTCGGTCCCGACGAGGCCGTGGCACGGGAGTTGGAGGAAGCGGCGGAACGGGCGCGCACCCGCGGCGGACACGTCGCGGTAGCGGACGCCTACGAGCGGGCCGCCGAACTCACCGTCGATCCGGTACGACGGTCCGGCCGGCTGGCCAACGCCGCGCTGGCGGCGAGTGACGCCGGCCTGATGGGGCGCGCCGCCGCGCTGGCCGACAGCGCCACGCCGGATGCGGACGACCCCGACATGATCGCCGCGCTGATCCAGGTACGCGCCCATCGCGAATTCGAGCTGGGCACGCCCCTCGCGGCGGGCCGGATCATCCTGGACGGCGCCCCCCGCGTGGCGGCCCGGTCCACCGAGCGGGCCACCTGGCTGCTGGTGGAGGCCATCCGCTGCGCCTGGTTCGCCGGTGACAGCCGGCTGGCGGAGGAGGCCGCAGCGGGCCTCCGCGCGCTCCCCGGGATCGATTCGCCGCTGGTCGGCGGGGCGCTCGGGCTGGCCCGCCTGTTGAACGGCGACGTCGGCGGTGGGATCAGGCTCATGGGCGAAGCGGTCGACGTGCCCGCGCTCACCGGGCTGGCGGTACCCGGACTGACCTTCACTTCCGCTCTGTGCCTCCCGCTGGGCCGTGTCAGCCGGTACGAGGAGATCACCGCAGGCGTCGTGGCGGACTGCCAGCGGAGCGGGATGATCGGATGGCTCGCCATCGCGCTGCGGGATCACGGCTTCGCCCAGGGGCTGCTCTGCCGGTACGGCGAGGCCAGGGCGACCCTCAGCGCGGGGCTGCGGCTGGCGACGGAGCTGGGTCACGAGCACGGGATCGGCCACCTCACCTCCTCGCTGGCGTGGGTGCTCGCCCATCAGGGGGACGCGCGGGGGTGCCGGGCGAAGGCCGAAGAGGGCGTGGCGAGAGCCGACCACCAGGGACAGGTTCTCGCGGCGGCCATCGGGCGCTGGGCACTCGGGCTGCTCGAACTCGGCCTGGGCCGGCCGGACGCCGCCCTTGAGCAGCTGTCGGCCATCCCGTCGACGGGCGTCGGCGCCATCTCGGCGGCGGACCAGGTCGAGGCGGCCATCCGCAGCGGCCGGCCCGAGCGGGCGAAGGAGCCGCTCGACCGCTACCTAACCTGGGCGCGGCACGTCCGGCAGCCGTCGTCGGACGCCGTCGCCCTGCGCTGCCGCGCCCTCGTCGAGGAGGACGAAGCGCACTTCGCGGATGCCGTACGCCTCCACGGGCAGGGCGTCCAGCCGTACGAGCAGGCGAGGACGCAGCTCGCGTACGGCGAGTGGCTACGACGGGCGCGGCGGCGGGCGGACGCCCGAGCGCAACTGCGGGGCGCGCTGGAGACCTTCGATCGCCTCGGTGCGGAGCTGTGGGCCGAGCGCGCCCGCGCGGAGCTGCGCGCGACGGGAGACGTGCCAGCGGCCCCGCGCAGGTCCGGCGACCCACTCAGCGTGCTCACCCCGCAGGAACGCCAGGTCGTCCGGCTGGCGGCGAACGGCGCCTCCAACCGCGACATCGCCGCTCAGCTCTTCCTCAGCCCACGCACGGTCGGCTACCACCTCTACAAGGCGTTCCCCAAGCTGGGGGTCACCTCCCGGGCCCAACTGGCCGCAATCGCCCCGCCGCCGTAGGGGACGGCCGCCCGGCTAGCGACGGGCCGGGCCGGCCGCGTCCACCAGGACCCGTTCGGCGCCGATGCGCCGGCTCCGGTCGGTGCCCCACTCGCCCAGGGGCGCCAGGGCGGCGTTGAGGGAGACGCCGTGCTCGGTGAGGGAGTACTCGACCTTGGGCGGCACCTCGCGATAGACCTCGCGGTGCACCAGCCCGTCCTCCTCCATCTCCCGCAGGTGCTGGATCAGCATCTTCTCGCTGACGCCCGGCAGGCCGCGCCGCAGCTCGGCGAAGCGCCGGGTCCCGTGGTGGTGCAGCTCCCAGAGGATCAACGACTTCCACTTGCCGCTGACCACGTCCATCGCCGCGTCGATGCCGCAGTGGTAGGGACCGCGTCGCCCCGACGTCGCCATCCGCCCTCCCCGCCTTACTTACCGAAAGGTGAGTACCTGAGTAATTAGTCGGTACTGGCGCACTCTACCCCGCGACGGCGACGATCTTCCCGTACCACCAGAAACGAGGGGGAGCTCGAAGATGACAACGAACGACGGCGTCCAGGTGAGCGTGCTCGGGCTGGGCGCGATGGGCAGCGCCCTCGCCGCCGCGCTGGTGCGGGCCGGACACGAGACGACGGTCTGGAACCGCTCGCCGGGCAGGGCGGACGACCTCGTCGCGCAGGGGGCCCTGGCCGCCGCCACGGCGGGCGACGCGGTCCGGGCCAGCCGGCTGGTGATCGCCTGCCTGCTGGATCACGCGTCCGTCCACGAGGTGCTCGATCCGCTCGCCGGCGACCTGGCCGGACGGACCCTGGTCAACGTGACCACGACGTCACCGGCCCAGGCGCGCGAACTGGCGGCCTGGGCCGCCGAGGCGGGCGTCGCGTACCTGGACGGCGGCATCATGGCCGTCCCGCACATGATCGGCCAGCCCGGGTCGTCGATCCTCTACAGCGGGTCGGCCGACGCCTTCGCGCAGTACCAGCCGCTGCTGGACCGCTGGGGCACCAGCACCTACTTCGGGGAGGATGCCGGGCTGGCGTCCCTCTACGACCTCGCCCTGCTGGCGGGCATGTACGTCATGTTCGCCGGGTTCATGCACGGCGCCGCCATGGTCGCGTCGGCCGGCGTGCCGGCGACGAAGTTCGCCGCCATGGCCGCGCCCTGGCTGACCGCCATGACCGGCAGCTTCCACGGCTACGCCACGGTCATCGACGGCGGGGACTACACCGTCGAGGGGCAGCAGAGCCTGGAGTTCTCCGACCTGGGCGACATCCAGAGGGCCAGCGCCGAGCTGGGTGTCAGCACGGAGGTCGTCGACATGGTCCAGCGCCTCATCCGGCGCCAGATCGACGCCGGCCACGGGAAGGAGGGCTTCGCCCGGATCATCGAGAGCATCAAGCACCCCGGTTGACGGCAGCCACCCACGAGGCTTCGGCGGTGGGCCCCTCGGCGGCACCGATTCAGCGGCACAGCCGCAGGTCGCGCCGGTGACCTGCGGACGCTGGACGCGGGGCGGCCAGCCGACTCGGACGCGTTCGGTCACCTATCGTGAGCGGGACGTGTCGGCGCGGCGTCCCGGCCTGGTGACGCAGGCGGGGCACCGTGCGGCACGCCTCGAGATCGGTCGGCAAGTGCTGTTCGAGGAATCGGACGTGCGGGCCTGGCTCAGCGATGAATCCGCGGCGCCCGGGGGTCTACCTCCCGACCGAGACAACCAACTCATCGGGAGTAGGGCATGGGCCTCATCCACATCGAGCTGTTCGCAACCCTCGACCTCGTCGGGCAGTCGCCCGGCGGCCCCGACGAGGACCCGGTGGGGTTCCCCTTCGGCGGCTGGCAGGCACCCCTGCTGGACGAGGTCGCCGGGGCGCAGGTCGGCGCCGCGTACGAGGGCACCGACGCCCTCCTGCTCGGCCGGCGGACGTACGACATCTTCGCCGCCTACTGGCCGCACCAGGAGGGCGGTGAGGACAACGAGATCGCCACGCTCTTCAACCGCGTCCCGAAGTACGTGGCCTCCCGCGGCAGGCCCGACCTCTCGTGGGCCGGCTCCACGCAGCTCGGCCCGGATCTGGTCGGCGCGGTGCGCGAGATCCGTGACCGGCACGAGCACGTGAAGGTCGTCGGGAGCCTGAACCTGGTGCAGACCCTCCTGCGCGAGAAGCTCTTCGACCGTCTCGACCTCTGGGTGCACCCGATCGTGCTCGGCGTCGGGAAGAAGGTGTTCGACGGTGGCGCGGTGCCCACGAACGTCACCCTCCTCGAACCGCCGGTAGCCAGTTCGAAGGGCACCGTGTACCTGCGCTACGGCCGCGCCGATGGCACGCCCGGGACGGGGGACATGAGCGCACCCGATCGCGGGGTCGGGCGCGACGACTGAAGCCGCCCGCCCGGTCGGTCCGTGTCGTCGGCGGTGGATCCGCCAGGTCAGCACTTCCGTCACGGCGTCGGCAGCTCGGGCTGCCGA
>NZ_JBPQTP010000036.1:0-55290 GCF_051386395.1 Micromonospora sp. URMC 106 | reverse complement strand
CGGTTGCTGCTGGAGGCCTCGTGGGAGACGTTCGAGTCGGCCGGGCTGGACCCGCAGCGGTTGCGGGGCAGCCGGACGGGCGTGTTCGCCGGCGTCATGTACCACGACTACGCCTCCCGGCTCATGGATCTGCCGACCGAGGTGGAGGGCTACGTCGGCACGGGAACCTCGGGCAGCGTGCTGTCGGGTCGGGTCGCGTACACGTTCGGCCTCGAAGGCCCGGCGGTCACCGTGGACACCGCCTGCTCCTCCAGCCTCGTCGCGCTGCACCTTGCCGCGCAGGCGCTGCGTAGCGGGGAGTGTGACCTGGCGTTGGCCGGTGGTGTGACGGTGATGGCGACGCCGGGCACGTTCGTCGAGTTCTCGCGGCAGCGGGGTCTGTCCCCGGACGGCCGGTGCAAGTCGTTCTCCGCGTCGGCCGACGGCACGGGTTGGTCCGAGGGCGTCGGCGTGCTGCTGGTGCAGCGGCTCTCCGACGCGCAGCGGGAGGGCCGGCGGATCTACGCGGTGGTGCGGGGTACGGCGGTGAACCAGGACGGCGCGTCGAACGGGTTGACCGCGCCGAACGGTCCGTCGCAGCAGCGGGTGATCCGGCAGGCCCTGGCCAACGCGCGCCTGAGCCCGGCGGACGTGGACGCGGTGGAGGCGCACGGCACCGGCACCACGTTGGGTGATCCGATCGAGGCGCAGGCGCTGCTGGCCACGTACGGGCAGGACCGGCCGGGGGAGCGGCCACTCCTGCTGGGCTCGGTGAAGTCGAACATCGGGCACACGCAGGCCGCGGCCGGCGTGGCCGGTGTGATCAAGATGGTGCTGGCGATGCGCCACGGTATGGTGCCGCCGACGTTGCACGTGGACGAGCCGTCGCCGCACATCGACTGGGCGGCGGGTGCGGTGGTGTTGGCGACGGAGCCGACGCCGTGGCCGGCGGTGGATCGGCCGCGTCGGGCGGCGGTGTCGTCGTTCGGGATTTCCGGCACGAACGCGCATGTGATCATCGAGCAGCCGCCGGCGGACGTCGTCGAGGGCGAGGTCGTCGCCCGGGGCGTGCCGCCGGTGGTGCCGGTGCTGCTGTCCGCGCGGTCGGAGGCGGCGCTGGCCGCGCAGGCCGGACGATGGGCGCGATCGCTGACGGCCGACGAGGCCATGCGTCCGCTGGACATGGCCTGGTCCTCGGTGACCACCCGGCCGGCGCTGGAGCAGCGCGCCGTCGCGCTGGTGGCCGACCGGGACAGCCTCCTCTCCGCCCTGCGAGCCCTCGACGCGGGCGAGTCCTCCGGCGCCGTCGTCACCGGTTCCGCTGCCGCCCAGGGGCAGCTCGCGCTGCTGTTCTCGGGCCAGGGCGCGCAGCGCGCGGGCATGGGCCGGGAACTGTCCGAAGCGTTCCCCGTCTTCGCCGCCGCCCTGGACGAGGTGTGTGGGCAGCTCGATCCGTTGTTGCCGCGTCCGCTGCGGGAGGTGCTGTTCGCCGAGGCGGGCACCCCGGAGGCGGGTCTGCTGGATCAGACGGTGTTCACGCAGGCGGGGTTGTTCGCGGTCGAGGTGGCGTTGTTCCGGCTGGTGGAGTCGTTCGGGGTCGTGCCGGACTTCGTGGGCGGTCACTCGGTCGGTGAGATCGCGGCCGCGCATGTCGCGGGGGTGCTGTCCCTGGGTGACGCGTGCCAGCTGGTCGCCGCGCGGGGCCGGCTGATGCAGGCCCTGCCCGCCGGCGGCGGGATGCTGGCGGTCGCCGCTTCGGAGGAGGCGGTGGTCGAGTCGATCGCCGTCCTGTCCGACCGGGTCGGCATCGCTGCTGTGAACGGGCCGACCTCCGTTGTGGTGTCCGGTGCGCTCGACGCCCTGAACGAGGTGGAGCAGATGTGGCGGGAGCGTGGTGCGCGGACCCGCCGCCTCACCGTCAGTCACGCGTTCCACAGCCCGTTGATGGAGCCGATGCTGGCGGAGTTCCGCACGGTCCTGGACGGGTTGGCGTTCGCGGCGCCGGTGCTGCCGATCGTGTCCAACGTGACCGGCGCCCTCGCCGACGCCGAGGAGATTCGCAGCCCGGAGTACTGGGTGCGGCACGTCCGCGAGGCGGTGCGTTACGCCGACGGCATCGCCGCCCTGCGTGCCGCCGGGGTGGACACGTTCCTGGAGGTCGGCCCGCAGAGCGTGTTGACCGCGATGGCCGCGGACATCCTGCCCGACGACGACGCCGTGCTGGCCGTCGCCGTCCAGCGCAGGGACCGGCCCGAGGCGCACGCGCTGCTGCACGCCCTGGCCGAGCTGCACGTGCACGGAATGCCGGTCACCTGGCGGGAGTGGTTCGCCGACACCGGCGCGCGGCGGGTCGACCTGCCCACGTACGCCTTCCAGCGCCAGCGCTACTGGCCCGAGGGCACGCCCACGGCGCCGACCGTCCCGGACAGCGGCGACGCCGACTTCTGGGCCGCCGTCGAACGCGGCGACCTCACCGCCCTCGCCGCCGAACTCGGCGAGGACGCCGAGGCCCTGGACGCCCTCAGCCCGGCCCTGCCGGTCCTCTCGCGCTGGCGGCAGGCCCGGTCCCGGGACACCACGCTCGACGGGTGGTCGTACCGGGTCGTGTGGGAGCCGGTGCGGCCGGCCCCGGCGGCCGGGCTGTCCGGGCGGTGGCTGGTCGTCACCGTCGACAGCGGGGCCGACGCGGGCGCCGCGAGGACGCTCACCGAGGCGGGGGCGCAGGTCGACACGCTGGCCGTGCCGCCCACCCTCACCCGGGCCGACCTGGCCGAGCGGCTGCGCCGGACCGGCGCGGAGGGCTGGGCCGGGGTGCTCTGCGTCCTGCCCCGGCAGGACCAGCCCCTGGCGCACACGCCGGCGCTCTCCGCCGGCACGGCGGTGCTGCTCACCCTCACCCGGGCGCTGACCGACACCGGCCTGCCGGGCCGGGTGTGGGCGCTCAGCCGGACCGCGATGCCGGTCACGGCGGGGGAGCGAGCCGGCGACGTCTGGGCGGCCCAGGCCTGGGGACTCGGCCGGGTCGTCGCCCTGGAACAGCCGGACCGCTGGGGCGGGCTGGTCGACCTGCCCGCCCGCGGCGACCGGAGCACCCGCGCCGCGCTCGTCGCCGTCCTGGCCGACGGCACCCTGGACCAGGTGGCGGTGCGCCGCAACGGCCTCTTCGGCCGGCGGCTCGTCCCGGCCGCGCCGCCCGCCAGCCCCGGCTGGCGGCCCGCCGGCACGGTGCTGGTGACCGGCGGTACGGGTGCGCTGGGTCGGCACGTGGCCCGGTGGTTGCTGGCCAACGGGGCCGACGAGGTGGTGCTGGCGTCGCGGCGTGGCCCGGACGCGCCCGGCGCGGCCGAGCTGGTCGACGAGTTGGGCGCGGTGCGGGTGGTGGCCTGCGACGTCACCGACCGGGCGGCGGTCGACGCGCTCGTCGCCGGGCTGCCGGAGCTGACCGCCGTCGTGCACACCGCCGGCGCGTCCGGCGGCACCACCCCGGCCTACGAGGTGACCGACGGCGAGCTGTCGGACACCCTGGCCGGGAAGGTGCTCGGCGCCGCGCACCTGGACGCCGCCTGCCGGGACCGCGACCTCGACGCGTTCGTGGTCTTCTCCTCGGTCGCCGGCGTCTGGGGCGGCGGCGGGCAGGCCGGCTACGCGGCCGGCAACGCCCTGCTCGACGCCCTCGTCGCCGCCCGCCGGGCGGCGGGCCTGCCCGCCACCGCCCTGGCCTACGGCCCGTGGGCGGAGGACGGCATGGCCGCCGGGGAGACCGCGGACGGCCTGCGCCGCCGCGGGTTCAGCCCGCTCGCGCCCGACGCCGCCGTCGCCGCGCTGGGCCGCTGGGTGAACGCCCCGGAGGCGGCGCCGGTGATCGTCGACGTCGACTGGTCCCGGTTCGTCACGGCGTTCACCGCCGCGCGGCCGAGTCACCTCTTCGACCGCGTCGCCCCGGCCGTCGCCGAGGAGCCGGAGCGGCCGGAGAGCGCCGCGGCCACCGACGGGCTGCGGGCCCGGCTCGCGGCGCTGCCGGCCACCGGCCAGGAGGCGCTGCTCGTCGACCTCGTCCGCGCCGAGGCGGCGGCCGTCCTCGGCCACGCCACCACCGACCAGGTGCCGGCCGGCCGGGCGTTCCGGGAACTGGGCTTCGACTCCCTCGCCGCCGTGCAGCTGCGGGACCGGCTGGGTCGGGTCACCGGACTGACCCTGCCGTCGACCGTGGTCTTCGACCACCCGTCGGCGGCGGAACTGGCCCGCTTCCTGCGTACCGAAATCGTGGTCGGAGCGGACGGCGGCCCGGCCACCGGCGGCGCGACCGCGGCCCGGCCGCCGGCGGACGAGCCGATCGCGATCGTCTCCATGGCCTGCCGCTTCCCGGGCGGGGTGTCGTCGCCGCAGGAGCTGTGGCGGCTGCTGGCCGACGGCGTGGACGCGGTGACGCCGATGCCCACCGACCGGGGCTGGGACCTCGACGCCCTCTTCGACAGCGACCCGGAGCGGGTCGGCACCAGCTACACCCGCAGCGGCGGCTTCCTGCCCGACGTGGCCGGCTTCGACGCCGCGTTCTTCGGGATCAACCCGCGCGAGGCCCTGGCGATGGACCCGCAGCAGCGGCTGCTGCTGCACACCACCTGGGAGGTGTTCGAACGCGCCGGCATCGACCCGCACCGGGTACGCGGCTCCGCCACCGGCGTCTTCATGGGCACCAACGGGCAGGACTACGCCACGCTGCTGCTGGGCGCCCGGTCCCAGGTGGAGGGCTACCAGGCCACCGGCAACGGCGCGTCGGTGGTCTCCGGCCGCCTGGCGTACTCGTTCGGGCTGCACGGCCCGGCCGTCACCGTCGACACCGCCTGCTCGTCGTCGCTGGTGGCGCTGCACCTGGCCGCGCAGGCGCTGCGCAGCGGCGAGTGCGACCTCGCCCTGGCCGGCGGCGTGACCGTCATGTCGACGCCGGGCGCGTTCCTCGAGTTCTCCCGGCAGCGCGGCCTCGCCGCCGACGGGCGGGTCAAGGCGTTCGCCGCGGCCGCCGACGGCACCGGCTGGGGCGAGGGCGTCGGCGTCCTGCTGCTCCAGCGGCTCTCCGACGCCCAGCGGGACGGCAACCGGATCCTCGCCGTCGTGCGGGGCAGCGCGGTCAACCAGGACGGCGCGAGCAACGGCCTCACCGCCCCGAACGGGCCGGCCCAGCAGCGGGTCATCCGGCAGGCGCTGGACAACGCGGGCCTGACGCCCGACGACGTGGACGCGGTCGAGGCGCACGGCACCGGCACCACCCTCGGCGACCCGATCGAGGCGCAGGCGCTGCTGGCGACGTACGGGCGGGGCCGACCCGCCGACCGGCCGCTGTGGCTCGGCTCGGTGAAGTCGAACCTCGGCCACACCCAGGCCGCGGCGGGCGCCGCCAGCCTCATGAAGATGGTGCTGGCCCTGCAGCACGAGGTGCTGCCGGCGACCCTGCACGTCGACGCGCCGACCCCGCACGTCGACTGGACGTCGGGCGCGCTGGCGCTGCTCACCGAGGCGCGGCCCTGGCCCGCCACGGACCGGCCCCGCCGCGCCGGCGTCTCCTCGTTCGGGATCAGCGGCACCAACGCCCACGTGATCCTGGAACAGCCCCCGCAGCGGCCGCCGCAGCCGGACGCCCCGACGACCGGGGAACGGCCGGCCGGGGGAGACCTGCCGTGGCCGGTCTCGGCGGCCGACCCCGCCGCGCTGCGCGACCAGGCGGGCCGGCTGGCCGAGCGGATCGCCGCGGGCGACGACCCGGCCGACCTGGTCGCCTGGGCGCTCGCCGACGGCCGGGCCCACCTCGGGCACCGGGCGACCGTGGTCGCCGCCGACCGGGCGACGCGGCTGGCCGCGCTGCGGGCGCTGGCCGGCGGGGAACCCCACCCCGCGCTGGTCACCGCCGAACGGCGCTCGGGCGGCCTCGCCGTCCAGTTCTCCGGCCAGGGCGCCCAGCGGCCCGGTGCCGGTCGACAGTTGTACGCCACGTTCCCGGTGTTCGCGGCGGCCCTCGACGAGGTCTGCGGGGTGCTGGACCGGCACCTGCCGCAGCCGCTGAAGCCGGTGTTGTTCGCCGACGGCGGCAGCGCCGAGGCCGCGCTGCTCGACGAGACGGTGTTCACCCAGGCCGGGCTGTTCGCGCTGGAAGTGGCCCTGTTCCGGCTGGTCGAGTCGTTCGGGGTGGTGCCCGGGTACGTCGCCGGGCACTCGGTCGGCGAGATCACCGCCGCGCACGTCGCCGGGGTGCTCTCCCTCGCGGACGCCGCCACGCTGGTGGCCGCCCGGGGCCGGCTGATGCAGGCCCTTCCGGCCGGGGGCGGGATGCTCGCCGTCGCCGCCGACGAGGCCGCGGTGGCCGCGTCGCTGGCCGGGCTGACCGACCGGGTCGGCGTCGCGGCCGTCAACGGACCCACCTCCGTGGTGGTCGCCGGTGCGGTCGACGACCTCGACGGGCTGGAGCGTCTCTGGCGGGAGCGCGGGGTGCGGACGCGCCGGCTGCGGGTCAGCCACGCGTTCCACAGCCCGCTGATGGAGCCGATGCTGGCCGAGTTCCGGGCCGTCCTCGACGGGCTGACCTTCGCCGCGCCGCTGCTGCCGATCGTGTCGAACCTGACCGGGGCGGTCGCCGACCCGGACGAGATCCGCACGCCCGACTACTGGGTGCGGCACGTCCGGGCGGCCGTGCGGTACGCCGACGGCATCCACGCGCTGCGCGGCGCGGGGGTGGACACGTTCCTGGAACTCGGCCCGCAGGCGGTGCTGACCGCGATGACCGCCGGCCTGCTGCCCGACGAGGGTGCCGGCACGGCCGTGGCGGCGTTGCGCGCCGGCGCCGACGAGCCGGCCGCCCTGCTCTCCGCGCTGGCCGCCCTGCACGGCACCGGGCGGGACGTCGACTGGGCGGCGGTGCTCGGCGTGCTGGCCGGCCCGCGTCCGGACCCCCGGCGGCTGCCCGAGCTGCCCACGTACGCGTTCCGGCCGCAGCGCTACTGGCCGACGCTCGACGCGACCCCGACCCCGGCCGCCGACCCGGTGGACGACGCGTTCTGGCGGGCCGTCACCGACGGCGACCTGGACCGGCTCGGCATCGACCCGGACCAGCCGCTGCGCGACCTGCTGCCCGAACTGGACTCGTGGCGTCGTCGCCAGCACCTCGACGGCACCCTCGCCGGCTGGCGGTACCGGGTCACCTGGGAGCGCCGGTCCCTGACCGGCCGCGACCCGGGCACCTGGCTGGTGGTGGCCCCGCCGCAGCAGGTCACCGACCGGGTGGTCGCCGGGCTCACGGCCGGCGGCGCGACGGCGCACGTGCTGACCGTCGACCCCGCCACGGTCACCCGCGACGGCCTCGCCGCCGACCTCGACCGGCTCACCGAGGCGCACCGGCCGACGGCGCTGCTCTCCCTGCTGGCGCTGGACGAGGCCCCGCACCCGGAGCAGACCGCGCTGCCGACCGGCCTGGCGGCGAACCTGCTGCTCGTGCAGGCGCACACCCTGCGCTCCGCGCCGCCCGTGCCGCTGTGGCTCGCCACCACCGGGGCCGTCGCCGTCGCCGACGAACCGGTCGCCCATCCGACGCAGGCCACCACGTGGGGCCTCGGCCTCGTCGCCGCGGTGGAGCACCCCCGCCACCTCGGCGGGGTCGTCGACCTGCCGGCGGGCGCGGGCCAGGCGTCGTACGCGGCCCTGGCGGGCGCCCTCACCAACGTCGACGGGGAGGACCAACTCGCCGTCCGAGAGTCCGGGGTGCACGCCCGGCGCCTGGTCCGGTACACCGGCCGGCCGGCGGCTGACGGCGGGTACACCCCGCACGGCACCGTCCTGCTCACCGGCGGGGCCGGCGCCCTCGCCCGGCACACCAGCGACTGGCTCGGCCGGCAGGGCGCGGAGGTGCTCCCGCTGGCCGAGCCGGCGGCGGGCAAGCTCGGTGACCTGGTCGACCAGCTCGCCGCCGAGAACCGGCCGGTGACCGCGCTCGTCCACGTGCCGGCGGAGACCGGGTCGGTGCCGCTGGCGGAGCTGACCGTCGCCGGCCTGGCCGCCGACCTGGCCGCCACCGTGGGCGACATCCCGAGGTACGCCGACGAGCTGACCCACCGGCCGCTCGACGCCTTCGTGCTCTGCACCTCCACGTCGGGCGTGTGGGGCGCGGGTGGCCGGGCCGGCCAGTCCGCGGGTGACGCGCTGTTGCACGCGCTCGCGGCCAACCGGCGGCACGGCGGGCTGGTGGCCACGGCCGTGGCGTGGGGGCCGTGGCGGGACGAGCCCGAGTCGGCCGAGCTGGCGCAGCTGCGCCGGCGGGGCCTGCCGGGCCTGCCCCCGGAGCTGGCCGTCGAGGCGTTCGGGCAGGCGCTGCGCGAGGAGGCGGCGCTGGTGGTCGCGGACGTGCGCTGGGACCGGTTCGTGCCGGCGTTCGCGTCGATGCGGCCGTGCCCGCTGTTGACCGGGATCCCCGAGGCGCGCGCGGCGCTGCCCGCCGACGACGTGCGCCAGCCGGCGGACGACGAGGCGGCGACCGCGCTGCGGGAGCGGCTGCGCCCGCTGAGCCCCGGCGAGCGGGAGGGGATCCTCGTCGAGCTGGTGGGCACCCTGGCGTCGACCGTGCTCGGCCACGCCGGGGGCGGGGGACTGGAGCCGGACCGCGCGTTCCGGGAGGTCGGCTTCGACTCGATGACGGCGGTGGAGCTGCGCAACCGGCTCCGCGCCGCCACCGGGGTGCCGTTGCCCGCGAGCGTGGTGTTCGACTACCCGACGCCGGCGGCGCTGGCCCGGCACCTGCGCGACCAACTGGTCGAGGACGGCGCCGCCGCGGCCGCCCCGCTGCTGGCGGAGCTGGACCGGCTGGACGGCGTCTTCGCGGCCAGCGCGCCGGACCGGCTGACCCGGCAGAAGCTGCTGGTGCAGTTGCAGGCGTTCGTCGCCCGGTGGGGCGACGACCGTGGCCCCGTCGAGGAGAAGCCGGTCACGCACGCCCTCGACGACGCGACGGACGCCGAGATCTTCGATTTCATCCACCGCGAGCTGGGTGGTCCCGGCGGCAATTTGCCGGGGCTTTAGAAATGGTGGGTCGCGACCGTTGTCGGCGGTCGCGGCGAAGCCGGCCGGGCGGGGTGTCGCACCCGCCCGGCCGCACCCCGCGCGGCCGGCGTCCCGGGCCGCTCAGCAGGGCTACTCGCCCCCGCCTGCGCCCCCGTCTCCTAGGGGCACCGGTAGGGGCACGCTAGGGGTTGTGACCGCCGTCCGGCGACAATTACCTTTCCTCCGGCAAGTAAGACCTGGTGTGCGCGGAAACGCATTTTGTCTGGCAATTCGTGGTCGGCTGAATGGGCTTTGATCTTCGCGGCTTGTGGCGTCTGTGGACGGTATTGGGTCGCCTGGTTGTTTCCGGCCCGAAGAGGTGGCGCTAATGGCGACTGAAGATACGCTCCGGGAGTACCTGAAATGGGTGACGGCGGACCTTCACCAGACCAGGAGGAAGCTCGGCGAGCTTGAGGCGGCCAGCCGCGAACCCATCGCGATCGTCGGCATGGCCTGCCGCTTCCCGGGCGGGGTGCGCTCGCCGGAGGAGCTGTGGGAGCTCGTCGACTCGGGCCGCGACGCCGTCTCCGGGTTCCCCGCCGACCGCGGCTGGGACCTGGCCCGGCTCTTCCACCCGGACCCCGACCACCCGGGCACGTCGTACGTCTCCGAGGGCGGCTTCGTCGACTCGGCCACCGACTTCGACGCCGCGTTCTTCGGCATCTCGCCCCGCGAGGCGCTGAGCATGGACCCCCAGCAGCGGCTGCTGCTGGAGACCTCCTGGGAGGCGTTCGAGCACGCCGGGATCGACCCCTCGGCGCTGCGCGGCCACCAGGTGGGGGTGTTCGCCAGCACCACCGGCCAGGACTACGTGGGGCTGCTCCAGCAGCCGCCGCCCGGCACCGAGGGCTACATCCTCACCGGCACCGCCGCGAGCGTGGTGTCCGGCCGCATCTCGTACGCCCTCGGCATCGAGGGTCCCGCGCTCACCGTCGACACCGCCTGCTCGTCCTCGCTGGTCGCGCTGCACCTGGCCTGTCAGGCGCTGCGGCAGGGGGAGTGCACCCTGGCGCTGGCCGGCGGGGCCACCATCATGTCCACCCCCGCCGCCTTCATCGGGTTCAGCCGCCAGCGCGGCCTGGCCGCCGACGGCCGGTGCAAGTCGTTCGCCGCAGCCGCCGACGGCACCGCCTGGGGCGAGGGCGTCGGTCTGCTCCTCGTCGAGCGGCTCTCCGACGCGCGGCGCAACGGCCACCCCGTCCTGGCCGTGGTGCGCGGCAGCGCGGTCAACCAGGACGGCGCCAGCAACGGGCTCACCGCCCCCAACGGCCCGTCCCAGCAGCGGGTCGTGCTCCAGGCGCTGGCCAGCGCCCGGCTCGCGCCGGAGCAGGTCGACGTGGTGGAGGCGCACGGCACCGGCACCACCCTCGGCGACCCGATCGAGGCCCAGGCCCTGCTGTCGACGTACGGGCAGGGGCGACCGGCGGACCGGCCGCTCTGGCTCGGCTCCGTCAAGTCGAACATCGGGCACACCCAGGCCGCCGCCGGCGTGGCCGGCGTGATCAAGATGGTGATGGCGCTGCGGCACGAGACCGTGCCGGCGACGCTGCACGTCGACGCGCCCACCCCCAATGTGGACTGGACGGCCGGCGCGGTGTCGCTGGTCACCGAGCCGCAGCCGTGGCCCGCCGGGGAGCAGCCCCGCCGAGCCGGCGTCTCCTCCTTCGGCATGAGCGGCACCAACGCGCACGTGATCATCGAGGAGGCGCCCGCCGTCGACGCGGCCCCGGCGCAGGCCCCGGACGGCCCCGTCGCCGCGCCCGACGCGGCCACCGCCACGGACGCGGGCACCACCGTCGCCACGGACGCGGGCCCCGCCCCGGTCACCGGAGCCGGCCTCGTGCCGGTGCTGGTCTCCGCCCGCGACGCGGACTCCCTCGCCGCGCAGGCGACCCGCTGGGCCGACTGGCTCGACGGCCGCCCCGACCTGCGGCTGACCGACGTCGGCTGGTCGTCGGTCCGCACCCGGGCCAGCCTGGAACACCGGGCCGCGCTGCTCGTGCCCGATCGCGCCGCCCTGCTGGACGGCCTGCGCGCGCTCGCCGCCGGCGGCCACGCCCCGGGCCTGGTCACCGGCGCCGGGTCGCGCGGCGGCAAGCTGGCGTTCCTCTTCTCGGGGCAGGGCGCGCAGCGCAGCGGCATGGGCCGCGACCTGGCCGCCGCGTTCCCCGTCTTCGCCCGGGCCCTGGCCGAGGTCTGCGCCGAGCTGGACCGGCACCTGCCCCGCCCGCTCACCCCGGTGCTCTTCGCGCCCGAGGGCGACGAGGCCGCCGCGCTGCTCAACCAGACCCTCTACACCCAGGCCGGCCTGTTCGCCGTCGAGGTGGCGCTGTTCCGGCTCCTGGAGAGCTGGGGAATCGTCCCGGACGTCCTGCTCGGCCACTCGATCGGCGAGCTGTCCGCGGCCCACGCGGCCGGCGTGCTGTCGCTGCCCGACGCCGCCACGCTCGTCGCGGCCCGGGGCCGGCTGATGCAGGCCCTGCCGGCCGGCGGCGCGATGCTGGCCGTCCAGCTCCCCGCCGACGCGGTAGGGGCCGCGCTGGCGGGTTTCGAGGACCGCGTCGCCGTGGCCGCCGTCAACGGGCCCACCGCCGTGGTCGTCTCCGGCGCCGCCGACGCCGTCGAGGAACTCGAGCGCCGCTGGGCCGACCAGGGCGTACGCACCAGGCCGCTGCGCGTCAGCCACGCCTTCCACAGCCCGCTGATGGAACCCATGCTCGCCGAGTTCGCCGCCGTGGTGCGCGGGCTGGAGCTGCACCCGCCGGCGCTGCCGATCGTGTCGAACCTGACCGGCGCGGTCGCCGACCCCGACGAGATCCGCACCGCCGACTACTGGGTGCGGCACGTGCGGGAGGCGGTCCGCTTCGCCGACGGCGTGGCGCAACTGCGCGCCCTGGGCGCGCGTACGTTCCTGGAGGTCGGCCCCAGCGGAGTGCTCACCGCGCTGATCCGCGACATCCTGACCGCGACCGGCACCGACGACGGCGGCGCCGTGGCGCTGCTGCGCCGGGACCGCGCCGAGCCCGCGTCCGTGTTCACCGCCCTCGCCGAGCTGCACGTCGCCGGGGTCGAAGTGGGCTGGGCCGAGCTCTTCGCGGGCACCGACGCCGCGCGGGTGCCCCTGCCCGGGTACGCCTTCCGCCGGCAGCGGTTCTGGCCCGAGCCGCCGCCCGCCGCCCCCGAGGCCACCGCGCCCGGCGACGACGACGAGTTCTGGGCCGCCCTGGAAAGTGCGGACGTCGACACGCTCCGCGACGAGCTGGGCGTCGGCCCGGACGACGACGAGCAGGTGCGGGCGCTGCTGCCGGCCCTGCCGGTGCTCACCTCCTGGCGCCGCTCCCGGCGGGAACGCTCCCTGGTGGACGGCTGGTCGTACCAGGTGACCTGGCAGCCCGTCCCGGTCGAGGACCGGGACGGCCCCGCCGGCCGCTGGCTGCTCGTGCTGCCGACCGACGACGCCCCGCAGTGGGCCGACCGGCTGGCCGGCCTCTTCCCCGACGCCGAGCCGCTGCCGCTGCCGGTCGGCGCGGCGGACCTCGACCGCGCGGCCCTCGCCGCCCGGCTGCGGGACCTCGTCGCCGGCCGGCCGGTCGACGGCGTGCTCGCCGTGGTCGCCGGCCAGGACCGGCTGCTGCCCGAGCACCCCGGCGTGACCCTCGGCGCCGGCACCACCCTCGCCTTGGTCCAGGCGATGACCGACCTCGACCTGGTGGCCCCGCTGTGGTGCGTCACCAGCGGCGCGGTGGCGGCGGCCCCGGGCGACCGGGTCGCGCACCCGCTGCAGACCGAGGTCTGGGGCCTCGGCCGCGCGGCGGCGGTCGAACAACCGCACCGCTGGGGCGGCCTGGTCGACCTGCCGGCCACCGTGGACGACACCACCACCCGGCGGCTCGCCGCCGTGCTCGCCGCCGCCGGCGAGGACCAGGTCGCCGTGCGGCCCGGCGGGGTCTGGGCCCGCCGGCTCGCCCCCGCCCCGCCGGCGTCGGACGAGTCCGCCGCCGACTGGTGGTCCGGCACCGTCCTGGTCACCGGCGGCACCGGCGCCCTCGGCGGCCACGTCACCCGCTGGCTGCTGGACCGGGGCGTCGGGCAGGTCGTGCTGGCCAGCCGCCGGGGCGCCACCGCGCCGGCCGTGGCGGACCTGCTCGACCGGTACGGCGCCGACGGCCGGGTCACCGTCGCCGCCTGCGACGTCACCGACCGGCGTTCCGTGGCGGACCTGGTCGACTCGCTGCCCGGCCTGACCGCGGTCGTGCACGCCGCCGGCACCGACCAGCTCACCCCGCTGACCGACACCACCCTCGACGAGTTCTCCCACGTCGTCGCGGGGAAGGTGCTCGGCGCCCTGCACCTCGACGCGTGCCTCGCCGACCGCGAACTCGCCGCGTTCGTCATGTTCTCCTCCATCTCCGGCGTGTGGGGCAGCGCAGGCCAGTGCGCGTACGGCGCCGGCAACTCGCTGCTGGACGCCCTCGCGGTCAACCGGCGCGGCCGGGGCCTGCCGGCCACCGCCGTCTCGTGGACCGCGTGGGGCGGCGCGGACGGCATGGCCGCCGAGAACGTGGCCACCGAGCAGCTCAACCGGATGGGCCTGCCGCCGATCGACCCGGACACCGCGCTCGTCGCGTTGGACCGGGCGCTGCGCCGGCCGACGCCCTGCGTCACCGTCGCCGACGTCGACTGGACCCGGTTCCACCCCGCGTTCACCGTGGCCCGGCCCAGCCCGCTGCTCGGCGACCTGCCGCAGGTGCGGGCGATCGTCGCGCAGGAGGAGGCCACCGCGTCGGCCCCGGGCGAGATCGCCGCACCGCTGCGGCACCTGGCCGCGCTGCCGGCGGCCGAGCAGGAGCGGGAGCTGCTGCGCCTGGTCAACGAGCAGACCGCGGCGGTGCTCGGCCACGCCACCCCCGACGAGCTGCGCGGGCGCCCGTTCAAGGACCTCGGCTTCGACTCGCTGACCGCGGTGGACTTCCGGGGGCGGCTGAACGCGGCCACCGGCCTGCGGCTGCCCACCACGCTGGTCTTCGACTACCCCACCCCGGCCGAGCTGGCCGCGCACCTGCGCGAGCTGGTGTCCGGCGCCGACCGGGTCGACGCGCCGCAGACCGTCGTCCTGGACGCCGACGAGCCCGTCGCGATCGTCGGCATGGCCTGCCGCTACCCGGGCGGCGTCGACGGGCCGGAGGCGTTCTGGCGGCTGGTCGCCGACGGCGTCGACGCCATCTCACCGTTCCCCACCGACCGGGGCTGGGAGATCCCCGAGACGGTGGAGGGGGCGCACGCCCCGGCCGGCGGCTTCCTTTACGACGTGCCCGACTTCGACCCCGCCTTCTTCGAGATCTCGCCCCGCGAGGCGGTGGCGATGGACCCGCAGCAGCGGCTCACCCTCGAGGCGTCCTGGGAGGCGCTGGAACGGGCCGGGGTCGACCCCGCGTCGCTGCGCGGCACCCGCACCGGCGTCTTCGTGGGCGCCTCGACCTCCGGGTACGGCACCGGGCTGACCGAGGTCCCCGAGGGGGTCGAGGGCTACCTGATGACCGGCGCCGCGCACAGCGTGATCTCCGGGCGGGTGGCGTACGCGCTGGGGCTGGAGGGGCCGGCCGTCACGGTCGACACCGCCTGCTCCTCGTCGCTGGTGGCGCTGCACCTCGCCGGGGTGGCGCTGCGGCGGGGCGAGTGCGACCTGGCGCTGGCCGGCGGCGTGGCGGTGATGGCCACCCCGACGGCGTTCCAGGAGTTCGCCCGCCAGGGCGGGCTGGCCTCCGACGGGCGGTGCAAGTCCTTCGCCGCCTCGGCGGACGGCACCGGTTGGTCCGAGGGCGTCGGCATGCTGCTGGTGCAGCGGCTCTCGGACGCCCGGCGGCAGGGCCGCCGGATCCTCGCCGTGGTGCGCGGCTCCGCGGTGAACTCCGACGGCGCGTCGAACGGCCTGACCGCGCCCAACGGCCCGTCCCAGCAGCGGGTGATCCGGCAGGCGCTCGCCAGTGCCCGGCTGGCGGTCACCGACGTGGACGTCGTCGAGGCGCACGGCACCGGCACCACCCTCGGCGACCCGATCGAGGCGCAGGCCCTGCTGGCGACCTACGGGCAGGACCGGGGCGACGCCGACCCGCTGCTGCTGGGGTCGGTGAAGTCGAACATCGGCCACGCGCAGGCCGCCGCCGGCGTGGCCGGTGTGATCAAGATGGTGCTGGCGATGCGGGAGGGCACCGTACCGGCGTCGCTGCACGTGGACACCCCGTCGCCGCACATCGACTGGTCGGCGGGCGCGGTGGAGCTGGTGACCCGGTCCCGGCCGTGGCCCGCGGTGGACCGGCCGCGCCGGGCGGCGGTCTCCTCGTTCGGGATCTCCGGCACCAACGCCCACGTCGTCATCGAGCAGCCCACCGACGCCGACGTGGCCGCCGACGCCGAGCCGGCGCCCGCCCCGACCCCCGGCCTGGTCGACTCCGACACGGTGGTGTGGCCGGTGTCGGCCCGCTCCGCCACCGCCCTCGCCGCGCAGGCGTCCCGGCTGGCGCGGCACGTGCGGGAACACCCCGGCCTCGCCCCGGCGGCGGTCGGCTGGTCCCTCGCGACCACCCGGTCGGCGTTCGACCGGCGGGCCGCGGTGATCGGCGCGACCCCCGGCGAGCTGCTGGCCGGCCTGGACGCGCTCACCGCCGGCGCACCGGCCGACAACGTCGTCACCGGCGCCGTCGCCAACCACGGCGCGGGCCCCGTGTTCCTCTTCCCGGCGGCGGGTCCGGCGGGTCCGGCGGCCGGGCTGGTCGGCCGCTGCCCGGTCTTCGACGACACGCTCGCCGAGTGCCGGCAGGCCCTCGCGCCCTGGCTCGACGTCGACCCGGCCGCCCTGCTGACCGGCGCCGACACCTCCTGGACCGGCCGGCCGGAGGTGGCCCGGCCCGTCCTGTTCGCCGTCGGGGTGGCGCTCGCCGCCGTCTGGCGGCACGCCGGCCTCACCCCGGCCGCGGTCGTCGGGGACGGCGACGGCGAGGTCGTGGCCGCCTGCGTGGCGGGCCTGCTGTCCCTGCCCGACGCCGCCCGGACGGTGGCGCTGCGGGCCCGGGCCGCCGCCGGCGAGGTGGACCCCGACGGGCTGCGGGCCGGCCTGGCCGGGCTCGCGCCGCAGCCCGGGACCGCCCGGCTGGCCTCCACGGTCACCGGGGACTGGGCCGAGCCGGCGACCCTCGGCGCCGACCACTGGGCGGAGGCGACGGCGGGCCGGCTCGACGACGCCGTCCGCGCCGCCGTGGCGGCCGGACACGTGACGTTCGTGGAGGTGTCGCCGGAGCCGACGCTGACCACCCGGGTCGCCGCCGTCCTCGACGCCACCGGCGCCACCGGCCACGTCCTGGACACCCTGGGCGGGGCGGCCGACGCCGCGACCCGGCTGCTCACCAGCCTCGCCACCGCGCACACCCTCGGCCTGCCGGTGGACCACCGCCGGGTGCTGGCCGCCACCGAGCCGGTCGACCTGCCGACGTACGCCTTCGACCGGCACCGCTACTGGCTGGAGCGCACCGGCGCCCACCGCTCGGTCCTGCCCGCCGTGGGTCTCGACGTCGTCGACCACCCGCTGCTCAGCGCGGTGGCCGACCTGCCGGGCGACGAGGGCCTGCTGTTCACCGGCCGGATCACCCTCGCCACCCACCCCTGGCTGGCCGACCACGCCGTGCTGGGCACGGTGCTGCTGCCCGGGACGGCCCTAGTGGAGCTGGCGTCGTGGACCGGGCGGCACGCCGGCGCGGCGACCGTCGCCGAGCTGAACCTGGAGGCTCCGCTGGCGATCCCCACCGAGGGGGGAGTCGACGTGCGGGTCCGCGTCGGCCCGCTGGACGACACCGGGCACCGGCCCGTCGCCATCCACTCCCGACGCGACGACGACACCGACCCCGACGGCTCCCGCGCCTGGCAGCGGCACGCCTCCGGCCAGCTCACCGGCACCGCCGACCCGGCGGACGCCCCGGCGGCCGTGTGGCCGCCCGCCGACGCCGAGCCGATCGCCCTCGACGGGCTCTACGCCCGGCTCGCCGCCCAGGGCTACCACTACGGCCCGGTCTTCCGGGCGCTGCGCGCCGCGTGGCGGTCGGGGTCGGACATCCTCGCCGAGGTCGCCCTGGACGCCGACGCGTCCACCGACACCACCGCCTTCTCCGTGCACCCGGCCCTGCTGGACGCGGCGCTGCACGCCATCGGCGCCAGCGTCACCGACCCCGCCGGCGCCGACGGCGCGGCGCCGGCCCCGCCGGGCGGCCCCGACATCCGCCCGGGCCTGCCGTTCACCTGGTCGGGCGTCACCATCCGGCCCACCCGCGCCCGCGAACTGCGGATCCGGCTGCGCGCCACCGACACCGGGTCGGTGACGCTGACGGTCACGGACACCGGCGCGACGCCCGTCGCGTCCGTCGACGGCCTGGTCCTGCGGCCCATCTCCGGCGAGCAGCTCAGCGCCGCCCGCCGGTCCGCCACCCGGTCCCTGCACCGCCTCGACTGGGTCGCCCCCGCCCCGGGCCGCACCGACGGCACGGCCCGGCCGGTCGCCGTCGGCGCCGACTGGCCCGGCGCCGACCGGCACCCGGACCTGTCCGCGCTGGTCGCCGCGACGCGTGCGGGCGGCCCGGTCCCCGACGCGGTGGTGGTCACCTGCGTCGGGCCGGCCGCCGACGAGCCGCACCCCGCCCGCCAGGCGCACCGGGTCGCCCACCGCACCCTCGCCCTGGCCCAGCAGTGGCTCGCCGAGGAGTCCCTCGCGCCGGCCCGGCTGGTGGTGGTGACCCGCGGCGCGGTCCGGGTCGACCCGGACGAGCCGCTCGCGGACGTGCCGGCCGCCACCGCCTGGGGCCTGCTCCGCTCCGCCCAGTCGGAGAACCCGGACCGGATCGTGCTCCTCGACGTCGACGACGACGCGTCGGCCGCCGCGCTGCTGCCGGCGGCCCTGGCCACGGGCGAACCCCAGCTCGCGGTACGCGCCGGCCAGCTGCGGGTGCCCCGGCTGACCCGGCTCGGCCCGCCCCCGGCCGACCGGCCCGGCCCGGACCTGGCCGCCGGCACCGTCCTGGTGACCGGGGCGACCGGCCTGCTCGGGCGGCTGGTGGCGCGGCGGCTGGTGACCCGGCACGACGTACGCCACCTGCTGCTGGTCAGCCGCAGCGGGGCGGACGCCCCGGGCGTCGCCGGCCTCGTCGACGAGCTCGCCGGCCTCGGCGCCACCGCCCGGGTGGTCGCCTGCGACGTCACCGACCGCGACGCGCTGGCCCTGCTGGTCGACCAGATCCCGGCCGACCGCCCGCTGACCGGCGTGGTGCACGCGGCCGGCGTGCTGGACGACGGCATCCTGCCCGCGCTCACCCCGGACCGCTTCGACACCGTGCTCCGCCCCAAGGTCGACGCGGCCTGGCACCTGCACGAGCTGACCGAGAAGCTGGACCTGGCGGCGTTCGTGCTCTTCTCCTCGGCGGCCGGCCTCTTCGGCGGCCCCGGCCAGGCCAACCACGCCGCGGCCAACTGCTTCCTCGACGCCCTCGCCCAGCACCGGCGCGACCGGGGGCTCCCGGCGCTCTCCCTGGCCTGGGGGCCGTGGACCAACGACACCGGGGACGGCCAGACCGGCCACGTCGACGAGGACCGGATGAGCCGGGGCGGCTTCGTCCCGCTCGGCGCCGACGAGGGCATGGACCTGTTCAGCGAGGCGCTGCGCTTCGCCGAGCCGGTGGTCGTACCGGTCAACCTGGACCTCGCGCTGATCGGCCGGCACGGGCCGGCGGCGGTGCCGCCGGTGCTGCGGTCGCTGGTCCGGCCGGCGCCGACGGGCGCCGCGCGGGCCGCGGAGCGCGACCCGGCGGAGGCGCTGCGGGAGACCCTGGCCGCCACCCCCGACGCGGACCGGGACCAGGTCCTCTCCGACCTGGTCCGCACCCACGCCGCCGCGGTCCTCGGGTACGCGTCGATCCGGTCGATCGACGCCGAACGCGGCTTCGTCGAGCTGGGCTTCGACTCGCTGACCGCGGTCGAGTTCCGCAACCGGCTCAACGCGGCCACCGGCCTGCGGCTGCCGTCCACGCTGATCTACGACCGGCCGACCACGGCCGCGCTGGTCGAGCACCTGCGGGGCGCGCTGCTGGCGGAGCGCAGCACGTCCGCGCTCACGGTGCTCGGCGAGCTGAACAAGCTGGAGCACGCCATGCGCACGGTGGCCGCCGGTGACACCGACCGGGCCGCCGTCGGCGACCGGCTGCGCGAACTGCTCTCCCTGTGGACCTACGCCGAGTCCGACGCCGACTCCGCCGCCGACGACGGCGCCAGCCTCCGGTCGGCCTCCGCCGAGGAGATCTTCAGCCTGCTGGACGAAGAGCTCGGCACGGCCTGATCCGGCATGTCGCACACCTCGATTCCTGATACGGAGTGGCCCGATGCCCACTGAGGCCGAGTTCCTCGACTACCTCCGGCGTGCGACTGCCGACCTGCGCGACGCGCGCCGGCGGGTGCGCGAGGTGGAGGCCAAGGACCGCGAGCCGATGGCCGTCATCGGGATGGCGTGCCGGTTCCCGGGCGGCGTCTCCAGCCCGGCGGAGCTGTGGGACCTCGTCGACCGGGGCGGCGACGGGGTGGGTGACTTCCCGACCGACCGGGGTTGGGACCTGGAGCGGCTCTTCCACGCCGACCCGGACAACCCGGGCACGTCGTACAGCAACCAGGGCGGCTTCCTCTACGACGCCCCGCAGTTCGACCCGGGGTTCTTCGGCATCAGCCCCCGCGAGGCCCTGGCGATGGACCCGCACCAGCGGCTGCTGCTGGAGACCTCCTGGGAGGCGTTCGAGCACGCCGGCATCGACCCGCAGCGGCTGCGCGGCAGCCGGACCGGCGTGTTCGCCGGAGTGATGTACCACGACTACGCCTCCCGGGTGCTGGACCTGCCCGACGGCGTGGAGGGGTACATCGGCACCGGCAACTCCGGCAGCGTGGTGTCCGGGCGGGTGGCGTACACCTTCGGCCTGGAGGGGCCGGCGGTCACGGTGGACACGGCCTGCTCGTCGTCGCTGGTCGCCGTGCACCTCGCGACGCAGGCGCTGCGCCAGCGCGACTGCGACTTCGCGCTGGCGGGCGGCGTGACGGTGATGTCCACGCCGGGCACGTTCGCCGACTTCTCCCGGCAGCGCGGCCTGGCCTCCGACGGGCGGTGCAAGTCGTTCGCCGCCGCCGCGGACGGCACCGGCTGGTCCGAGGGCGTCGGGGTGCTGCTGTTGCAGCGGCTGTCGGACGCCCGCCGGGACGGCCGGCGGATCCTGGCCGTCGTGCGGGGCAGCGCGGTCAACCAGGACGGCGCCAGCAGCGGACTGACCGCGCCCAACGGCCCGTCCCAGGAGCGGGTGATCCGGCAGGCCCTCGCGAACGCCCGCCTCTCGCCGGCCGACGTCGACGTGGTCGAGGCCCACGGCACCGGCACCACCCTCGGCGACCCCATCGAGGCGCAGGCGCTGCTGGCCACCTACGGTCAGGACCGGGGCGACGGCGGACCGCTCTGGCTCGGCTCGGTCAAGTCCAACCTGGGCCACACCCAGGCCGCCGCGGGCGCCGCCGGTCTGATCAAGATGATCGAGGCGATCCGGCACCGGACCATGCCCGCCACCCTGCACGTCGACGCGCCGTCGCCGCACATCGACTGGTCCGCCGGCCAGGTCTCGCTGCTGACCGAGGCCCGCCCCTGGCCGGCCGCCGACCGGCCGCGCCGGGCCGCCGTGTCGTCGTTCGGCATCAGCGGTACGAACGCCCACGTCATCCTCGAGGAGGCGCCCGTCGAGGACGCCCCGCCCGCCGACGACGCCCCGCCCGCCGCCGAACCGCCGGTGGTGCTTCCGCTCGCCCCGGTGCTCCTCTCCGCCCGTACCCCCGAGGCGCTCGCCGGTCAGGCCGACCGGTGGGCCGCCCACCTCGGCCGCGCCGACTCGCCGCGGCCGGTGGACGTGGCCGCCTCCTCGGTCCACCGGGCCGGGCTCGACCACCGCGCGGTCGTCCTGGCCGGCGACGCCGACGAGCTGCTCGCCGGGCTGCGGGCGCTCGCCGACGGCGAGCCGAACGGCATGGTCACCACCGGCGCGGCCACCCCGCGCGGCCGGATCGCCTTCCTCTTCTCCGGCCAGGGCGCGCAGCGCCCCGGCATGGGCCGCCAGCTCGCCGAGACGTTCCCCCGCTTCGCCGCCGCCCTGGACGAGGTCTGCGGACACCTCGACCCGCTGCTGCCCCGCCCGCTGCGGGAGGTGCTGTTCGCCGAGGCGGGCACCCCCGAGGCGGAACTGCTGGACCAGACTGTGTTCACCCAGGCCGGGCTGTTCGCCGTCGAGGTGGCCCTGTTCCGGCTGGTGGAGTCCCTCGGGGTCGTACCCGACCTGGTGGCCGGGCACTCCATCGGCGAGATCGCGGCCGCACACGTGGCCGGCGTGTTCTCCGTCGAGGACGCCTGCGCGCTGGTCGCGGCCCGGGGCCGGCTGATGCAGGCCCTGCCCGCCGGCGGCGGCATGCTCGCCGTCGCGGCGGACGAGGCGGCGGTGGCCGACTCCCTCGCCGGGCTGACCGACCGGCTGGACGTGGCCGCCGTGAACGGCCCCGCCGCCGTGGTGGTGGCCGGCGACGCCGACGCGCTCGACCAGGTGCAGCGGATGTGGTCCGAGCGGGGCGTGCAGACCCGCCGGCTGCGGGTCAGCCACGCCTTCCACAGCGGGCGGATGGCCCCGATGCTCGCCGAGTTCGCGGCGGTCGCCGAAAAGCTGACCTTCCGGCCGCCGACGATCCCGGTCGTGTCCAACCTGACCGGCCGGGTCGCCGACGCCGAGCAGCTCCGCGACCCCGGCTACTGGGTGCGGCACGTACGCGGCACCGTCCGCTTCGCCGACGCCGTCGACTGCCTGCGCGCGCAGGAGGTCGACACCTTCCTGGAGGTCGGACCGAACGGCGTCCTGACCGCCATGGCACAGGGCTGCCTCGCCGAGCGGGCGGCGGACGGGCCCGCGCCCCTGCTGGTTGCGGCGTCGCGCCACGACCGACCGGAGCCGCAGGCCCTCCTCGAGGCCCTCGCGCGGCTGCACGTGCACGGCGTCACCGTCGGCTGGGCGGAGCTCCTCCGCGGCGGCCGGCACGTGGACCTGCCGACGTACGCCTTCCAGCACCAGCGCTACTGGCTGGAGCCGGCCGGGCGGTGGACGGACGTGTCCGGGGCCGGCCTCGGCGCGGCCGGGCACCCGCTGCTCGGCGCGGCGGTGTCGGTGGCCGGCGAGGACATGGTGGTGCTGACCGGCCGCCTGGCCACCTCGACGCACACCTGGCTGGCCGACCACGCCGTCTCCGGCGCGGTGGTGGTGCCGGGCGCGGCCCTGGTGGAGCTGGCGGTGCGGGCCGGCGACGAGGTGGGCGCGTCGCGGGTGCGGGAGCTGACCATCGCCGCGCCGCTGGTGCTGCCCGAGACCGGCGCGGTGCGGGTGCAGGTGCGCGTCGGCGCGGCCGACGAGGCGGGCACCCGGTCGGTGACTGTGCACGCCCAGCCGGAGGAGGCCGTCGACCCGGAGTGGGTCCGGCACGCCGAAGGCGTGCTGGAGCCGGCGTCGGCCGACGAGCCGGGCGTGGGGGAGTGGCCCCCGACCGGCGCGTCCGAGGTGGACCTGTCGGGCTGGTACCCGGCGCTGGCGGAGCACGGCCTGGCGTACGGGCCGGTGTTCCGGGGGCTGCGGCGGGCCTGGTCGTCCGGCGGCGAGGTGTTCGCCGAGGTCGCGTTGCCCGACGAGGTGGCCGGCGACGCGGCGGCGTTCGGGCTGCATCCGGCGCTGCTGGACGCCGCACTGCACCCGGTCGGGCTGCTGCTGGGCGGCGAGTCGGGCGGCCCGCGGGTGCCGTTCGCGTTCGAGGGTGTGCAGGTGCACGCCTCGGGCGCGCGGGTGCTGCGGGTGCGGCTGACCCGCAACGGTTCCGGGGTGCGGCTGGTCGGCGGTGACGAGTCGGGCGCGGCCGTGGTGTCGGTGGACTCGTTGGCGTTGCGGGAACTGACCGCGGTGTCGTCCGCGGGGTCGGCGGCCCGGTCGTTGTTCGAGGTGGCCTGGCAGGCCGAGGAGATCGCCGCGGCCGGGGACGTGTCCGGGTGGGCGCTGCTCGGCTCGCCGGCCTCCGTGGACCTGCCGGCGTTCCCGGATGTCGAGGCGGTGGTGGCGGCGGTCGCCGAGCCGTCGGGCGTACCGCCCCGCCTGCTGCTGGTGCCCGCCGGCTCGGCGGGCGGCGGGGAACGGCCCGAGGACGCCGCCAACGGTCCCGACGCGGTACGTGAGGCAGCCTCCGCCGTGTTGGCGACCGTGCGGTCGTGGCTGGCGGCCGACGTGCTGGCGGATTCGCGGCTGGTGGTGGTGACCCGGGGCGCGGTGTCGGTCGGGGCCGAGGACCGGGTCAGCGACCTGGCGGGCGCGGCGGTGTGGGGTCTGCTGCGGTCGGCGCAGTCGGAACACCCGGGCCGGATCGTCCTGGCGGATGTGGACGGGGACCTCGACGCCGGGACGCTGGGTGTCCTGGCCGGGGTGGCGGACGAGCCGGTGGCGACGGGCGGCCAGGTCGCCGTCCGCTCCGACGCGGTCTTCGTGCCGCGTCTGGTACGGGCGGGCGTCGGCGCGGCGGCGGAGACGCCGACCCTCGGTGAGGGCACGGTGCTGGTGACCGGTGGTACCGGTGCGCTGGGCGCCTTGGTGGCGGAGCACCTGGTGTCGTCGTGGGGTGTGCGGTCGCTGGTGTTGGTGTCGCGGCGGGGCCCGGCGGCTGCGGGCGCGGAAGAGTTGGCGCAGCGGTTGAGTGCGTTGGGTGCTGCCGTGCGGGTGGTGGCGTGTGACGTGACGGACCGGGATCAGGTGTTCGGTCTCGTGGATGAGGTCACGGCCGGGGGCCGGTTGGCGGGTGTGGTGCACACGGCCGGTGTGTTGGACGACGGTGTGGTCGAAGGGCTGACCGAAGAGCGTCTTGCGGCGGTGTTGGCGCCGAAGGTGTCGGCGGGCTGGTTCCTGCACGAGGCGACGGCGGGCCTGGATCTGGGTCTGTTCGTGGTGTTCTCGTCGGTGGCGGGGGTGTTGGGTTCGCCGGGTCAGTCGGCGTATGCGGCGGGTAACGCGTTCCTGGACGGGTTGGCGGTGTGGCGGCGGCAGCTCGGGTTGCCGGGGGTGAGCCTGGCGTGGGGCATGTGGGACACCGCCGGCATGGCCGCCTCCCTCGACGCGGCGGACCGGGCACGGTCGACCCGGGGCGGCGTCACCGCGATGAGCGCCGAAACCGGGCTGCGCCTGCTCGACGCCGCCCTGGGCGCCGACCGGCCCGCCCTCGTGCCGGCCGTGATCGACCTGGCCGCCCTCCGCGCCGCGGCCGGCGCCGGCCTGGTGCCGCCGATGCTGCGGGCCCTGCTCGGCACGACCACGACCCGCCGCCAGGCGGGACAGGGCACCACCTGGGCCACCCGCATCACCGGCCTGGCCCCCGACGAGGCACGCGCCCAGGTCGCCGTGCTGCTCCGTGGCCTGGTCGCGCAGGTGCTCGGGCACGGAAGCGCGGAGGCGGTGCCGGCGGACCGGGCGTTCCGGGAGCTGGGCTTCGACTCGCTCACCGCCGTGGACCTGCGCAACCGGGTCAACGCGGCCACCGGGCTGCGGCTGCCGTCGACCCTGGTCTTCGACTACCCGACCCCGGCCGTGCTCGCCGACCACGTGTGGTCCGAGCTGGCCGGTGTGCGTCAGCCGGGCGCCGACGCGACCGGCGGCACGGTCGACGGCACCGACGAGCCGATCGCGATCGTCGGCATGGCCTGCCGCTACCCCGGTGGCGTCGACGACCCGGACCAGTTGTGGGAACTGCTGGCCACCGGTGGCGACGGCATCTCGGAGTTCCCCACCGACCGGGGTTGGGACCTGGACTCGCTGTTCGACCCGGACCCGGACCGCAGCGGCACGTCGTACACGCGGCACGGTGGCTTCCTCTACGGGGCGGCGGAGTTCGACCCCGGCTTCTTCGGCATCTCGCCGCGGGAGGCCCTCGCCATGGACCCGCAGCAGCGGCTGCTGCTGGAGACGTCGTGGGAGGCGTTCGAGTCCGCCGGCCTCGACGTGCGGCGGCTGCGCGGCAGCCGGACGGGCGTGTTCGCCGGCGTCATGTACCACGACTACGCCTCCCGGCTGATGGACCAGCCCGGCGAGGTGGAGGGCTACATCGGCACCGGCACCTCCGGCAGCGTCCTGTCCGGGCGGGTGGCGTACACGTTCGGCCTGGAGGGCCCGGCGGTCACCGTGGACACCGCCTGCTCGTCCTCGCTGGTCGCGCTGCACCTGGCGGCGCAGGCGCTGCGGGCGGGGGAGTGCGAGTACGCCCTGGCCGGCGGTGTCACCGTGATGGCCACCCCCGGCACGTTCATCGAGTTCTCCCGGCAGCGGGGCCTGTCGCCCGACGGCAGGTGCAAGTCCTTCGCCGCCGCCGCCGACGGCACCGGCTGGAGCGAGGGCGTCGGCATGCTGCTCGTGCAGCGGCTCTCCGACGCCCGCCGCGAGGGCCGGCGCATCCTCGCCGTCATCCGGGGCAGTGCGGTCAACTCCGATGGGGCGTCCAACGGCCTCACCGCGCCCAACGGCCCGTCCCAGCAGCGGGTCATCCGGCAGGCCCTGGCCAGCGCCCGCCTGACCCCCGCCGACGTCGACGCCGTCGAGGCGCACGGCACCGGCACCGTCCTCGGCGACCCCATCGAGGCGCAGGCGCTGCTGGCCACCTACGGCCGGGACCGGCCGGCCGACCGGCCGCTGCTGCTCGGCTCGGTCAAGTCGAACCTCGGCCACACCCAGGCCGCCGCCGGCGTCGCCGGGATCATCAAGATGGTCCTGGCGATGCGGCACGGCCTGGTGCCGGCGACCCTGCACGTCGACGAGCCGTCGCCGCACATCGACTGGACCGCCGGCGCCGTGACGCTGGCCACCGCGCCCACCCCGTGGCCGGCGGTGGACCGGCCCCGCCGGGCGGCGGTGTCCTCGTTCGGCATCTCCGGCACCAACGCGCACGTCGTCATCGAACAGGCCCCCGAGCCGCAGCCCGCCGCCGAGCCGCAGCCCGCCGCCGCGCCGCAGCCCGCCGCCGCGCCGCCGCACGGCACCGACACCGCCGTCCCGTTCGCGCTCTCCGCGGCGGACCCCGTCGCCCTGCGCGGCCAGGCGAGCCGGCTGCGGTCCCACCTGGCGGCGCACCCCGAGCTGGAGCCCGCCGACGTGGCGTACGCGCTGACCACCAGCCGGGTGTCGTTCCCGTACCGGGCGGTGGTGCTCGGCCGCAGCCGCGACGAACTGGCCCGGGGCCTCGACGCCCTCGCCGCCGGCGACACCGCCGCCGACGTGGTCACCGGCGTCGCCCTGCGCGACGCCGCGCCGGTCTTCGTCTTCTCCGGGCACGGCTCGCAGTGGCCCGCCATGGCCGCCGACCTGCTCGACACCTCCCCGGTCTTCGCCGCCGCCATCGCCGAGTGCGAGGAGGCGCTCGCGCCCTGGGTGGACTGGTCACTCACCGACGTGCTGCGCGCCGCCCCCGACGCGCCACGGCTGGTCTCCTCCGGCGTGGTGCAGCCCGCGCTGTGGGCGGTCATGGTCTCGCTGGCCCGGCTGTGGAACTCCCTCGGCGTACGGCCGGCGGCCGTGGTCGGCCACTCGCAGGGCGAGATCGCGGCGGCCTGCGTGGCCGGTGCGCTGTCCCTGGCCGACGGCGCGAAGGTCGTCGCGCTGCGCAGCCAGGTGTTGGTCGAGATCGCCGGGCGGGGCGGGATGGCCTCGGTCGCGCTGCCCGTCGCCCGGGTCCACGATTTGCTCACCCCGTGGGCCGGCCGGCTGTCGGTCGCCGTCGTCAACGGTCCCGGCTCCGTCGTGGTCGCCGGGGACCAGGACGCCCTGGCCGAACTGCTCGCCGCCTGCCAGGCCGACGACGTACGCGCCCAGCGCATCGACGTCGACTACGCCTCCCACTCGCCGCACGTCGAGGCCGTCGCCGACCGGCTCACCGGCAGCCTCGCCGGGATCGTCGGCCGCCCGACCGAGACGCCGTTCTGGTCCGCCCTGACCGGCCGGCCCCTGGACACCACCGAACTCGACGCCGGCTACTGGTACCGCAACCTGCGCGAGACGGTGGACGTGGAACGCGTCGTGCGCGGCCTGCTCGACGAGGGTCACCGGGTCTTCCTGGAGGTCGGCCCGCACCCCGTGGTCAGCTTCGGGATCCAGGAGACCATCGACGACGCCGAGCACGAGGCGGTCGTGGTGCACACCCTGCGCCGCAACGCCGGGGGCTGGCCGCGGGTGCTCACCGCCCTGGCGACGCTGCACGCGCACGGCGTCGAGGTGGACTGGACCGCCGTCCACGGCGTGCGCACCGGCCCGCCCGTGCCGCTGCCCACGTACGCCTTCCACCGCCAGCGGTACTGGCCGGAGGCGCCGGCGCTGCCCGGCGTCGCGGCGAGCACCGAGGAGCCGGCCGACCGGCGGTTCTGGGACGCCGTCGAGCGGGCCGACGCCGGGGCGCTCGCCGAGGCGATGCGGCTCGACGACACCGAGGCCCGCCGCCTCGACGACGCGCTGCCGGTGCTCGCCGCCTGGCGGCGACGCCGCCGCGACGAGTCCACCGTGGACGGCTGGCGCTACCGGGTCGCCTGGAAGCCGGTCACCGCGCCGACGACCACCACGCTGGCCGGCACCTGGCTGGTGCCGGTGCCCGCCGCGTACGCCGACGCCCCGCTGACCGGCGCGGTCGTCCGGGCGCTGGCCGAGGCCGGCGCGGAGCCCACCCTGCTCACCGTCACCGAGCCCGACCGGGCCGCGCTGGCCGACCTGTTGCGCGCCACCGACCCGGAGTCCGTCGCCGGGGTGTGCTCGCTGCTCGCCCTCGACGGCGCGCCGCACCCGGCGCACCCCGTGGTGCCGGCCGGGCTCGCCGGCACGCTCGCCCTGGTGCAGGCGCTCGGCGACGCCGGCGTGACCGCCCCGCTCTGGTGCCTCAGCAGCGGCGCCGTCAGCACCGGCCGGGCCGACCCGGTGGACCGGCCCGACCAGGCCCTGGTCTGGGGGCTCGGGCGGGTCGCCGCCCTGGAACACCCGGACCGCTGGGGCGGCCTGGTCGACCTGCCCGCCGACCCGGACCAGCGGGCCCGCGCCCGGCTGGCCGCCGTGCTCGCCGGCCTCGGGCACGAGGACCAGGTCGCCGTCCGTTCCTCCGGCCTGTTCGCCCGGCGGCTGGTCCGTGCCGCCGCCGAACGCCCGGCCGGCGACGGCTGGCGTCCCGCCGGCACCGTCCTGGTGACCGGCGGCCTCGGCTCGATCGGCGCCCACGTGGCCCGCTGGCTGGCCCGTGCGGGCGCCGCGCACCTCGTGCTGACCAGCCGGCAGGGGCCCGCCGCGCCCGGCGCCGTCGAACTGGAGGCCGAGCTGGCCGGCCACGGCGCCACGGTCACCGTGGCCGCCTGCGACGTGGCCGACCGGGCGGCGCTGCGCGCGCTCGTGGACCGGCTGGCCGAGCGTGACGTCCGCATCGACGCGGTGTTCCACGCCGCCGGTGTGCCGCACGCCGGCGCGCTGGCCGACACCGACCTCGCCGAGCTGGCCGCCGCCCTGCACGCCAAGGTCGCCGGGGCGGTCAACCTCGACGAGGCCCTCGGCCCGGACCTGACCGCGTTCGTGCTCTTCTCCTCCGGGGCCGGCGTCTGGGGCGGCGGCTACCAGGGCGCGTACGCCGCCGGTAACGCCTTCCTCGACGCGCTCGCCGAGGACCGGCGTCGGCGCGGGCTGCCCGGCACCGCACTCGCGTGGGGCGCCTGGGACGGCGGCGGCATGGTGGAGAGCGAGGGCGCCGCCGACCAGATGTTCCGCTCCGGCGTCCGGCCGATGCACCCGGACCTGGCGGTCTCCGTGCTGGCCGGGGCGCTGGAACGGGACGAGCCGGCCCTCACCGTCGCCGACATCGCCTGGGACCGGTTCCTCCAGACCTTCGCGCTGGCCCGGCCCCGGCCGCTGATCGGCGACATCCCCGAGGTGGCCCGCGTCCTCGCCGCCGCCGCCGCCGCCGGCACCGGCGACGACGACGAGACGCGGGAGGCGTCCCCGCTGCGCGGCCGGCTGGCCGGGCTCGCCGCGCCGGAGCGGCGCCGGGTCCTGCTCGACCTCGTACGGGTCCACGCGGCAGCGGTGCTGCGGCTGCCCTCGCCGCAGGCGTTGGCGGCCGACCGGTCGTTCCGGGAGATCGGGTTCGACTCGCTCAGCGCCGTCGAGATGCGCAACCGGCTCGCCGAGGCGGTGGGCCTGACCCTGCCCGCGACGCTGGTGTTCGACCGGCCGACACCCGCCGCCCTCGCCGACCACCTGGTCACCCGCATCGCCGGCGACGACACCCCGGCGGCCTCGCCCGTGCAGGCCGCCGCCGCCCTGGACGAGCCGATCGCCGTCGTCTCGATGAGCTGCCGGTACCCGGGCGGCGTCGCCGGCCCGGAGGACCTGTGGCGACTGGTCAGCGAGGGACGGGACGGGATCGCGGAGTTCCCGGCCGACCGGGGCTGGGACCTGGACGCGATCTACCACCCGGATCCCGACCGGCCCGGCACCTCGTACGTCCGGGAGGGTGGCTTCCTCGAAGACGCCGCCGGCTTCGACGCGGCCCTGTTCGGCATCTCCCCGCGCGAGGCGATGGTGATGGACCCGCAGCAGCGGGTGCTGCTGGAGAGCGCCTGGGAGCTGTTCGAGCGGGCCGGCACCGCGCCGGCCGACATGCGGGAGACCAACACCGGCGTCTTCGTCGGCACCAACGGCCAGGACTACGCGACGCTCCTGCTGGCCGCCCGGGTCGAGACCGAGGGCTACCAGGCCACCGGCAACGTCGCCGCCGTCATCAGCGGGCGGCTGGCGTACCACTTCGGGTTGCAGGGCCCCGCCGTCAGCGTCGACACCGCCTGCTCGTCGTCGCTGGTGGCGCTGCACCTGGCGTGCCAGTCGCTGCGGCAGGGCGAGTGCGACGTCGCGGTCGCCGGCGGGGTGACCGTGATGGCCACCCCCGGACCGTTCCTGGAGTTCGCCCGGCAGCGGGGCCTCGCCCTCGACGGTCGGTGCAAGTCGTTCGCCGGGGCCGCCGACGGCACGGGCTGGGGCGAGGGCGTGGGCCTGGTGATGTTGCAGCGGCTCTCCGACGCCCAGCGCGAGGGCCGGCGGATCCTGGCCGTCGTCCGGGGCTCGGCGATGAACCAGGACGGCGCCAGCAACGGCCTGACCGCGCCCAACGGGCCCGCCCAGGAGCGGGTGATCCGCCAGGCCCTCGCGAACGCGCGGCTCTCCGCCGCCGACGTCGACGCGGTCGACGGGCACGGCACCGGCACCCGGCTCGGCGACCCCATCGAGGCGCAGGCGCTGCTCGCCACGTACGGGCAGGACCGGCCCGCCGACCGGCCGCTGCTGCTCGGCTCGGTCAAGTCGAACATCGGCCACACCCAGGCCGCCGCGGGCGTCTCCGGCGTGATCAAGATGGTGCTGGCGCTCCAGCACGGCCTGCTGCCGCCCACCCTGCACGTGGACGAGCCCTCGCCGCACGTGGACTGGTCGGCGGGCGCGGTCGCGCTGCTGACCGAGCCGCAGCCGTGGCCGGACGTGGACCGGCCGCGCCGGGCCGGGGTGTCGTCGTTCGGGGTCAGCGGCACCAACGTGCACGTCATCCTCGAACAGGCGCCCGCCGCGCCGCCGGCCGACACCGGGGCGCCCCGCCCCGCCGACGGGCTGCCGGTGCTGCCCTGGGTCGTCTCGGCCGACAGCGCGGAGAGCCTGCGGGCCCAGGCCGCCCGGCTGGCCGACTGGCTGCCGCAGAGCCCGACCCCCGCCGCCGACGTCGCCCGGGGCCTGGCCACCGGGCGGTCTCCGCTGCGGCACCGCGCGGTGCTGCTCGCCGCCGACGCCGACGCCGCCCTCGCCGGCCTGCGGGCACTCGCCGCCGGGCAGGACCACCCCGGCCTCACCCGGGGCGTCGCCGAACCCGGCGGCGCGCTGGCGGTGCTCTTCTCCGGTCAGGGCGCCCAGCACGCCGGGATGGGGCGCCACCTCTACGCGACGTTCCCCGTCTTCGCCGAGACCCTCGACGCGGCGTGCCAGCACCTCGACGCCCACCTGCCGCGACCGCTGCGGGAGGTGCTGTTCGCCGAGCCCGGCACCGCCGAGGCGACGCTGCTCGACCAGACGGTCTTCACCCAGGCGGGGCTCTTCGCGGTCGAGGTGGCGCTGTTCCGGCTGCTCGAACACTGGGGGATCCGGCCCGACCTGGTCGCCGGCCACTCGGTGGGGGAGATCGTCGCCGCCCACGTGGCCGGGGTGCTCTCCCTGCCCGACGCGTGCACGCTCGTCGGCAACCGGGGCCGGCTGATGCAGGCCCTGCCCGCCGGCGGCGGGATGCTCGCCGTCGCCGCGCCCGAGGTCGACGTGCTGCGGGCGCTCGCCGGCAGGGAGGAGCAGGTCGCCGTCGCCGCCGTGAACGGCCCCGCGGCCGTCGTCGTCGCGGGGGCGGAGGACGCGCTGACCGGGCTGGCGGCCCACTTCACCGACCTCGGGGTACGGACGAAGCGGCTGCGGGTCAGCCACGCCTTCCACAGCCCGCTGATGGAGCCGATGCTCGCCGACTTCGCCGCCGTGGCGGCGACCCTGTCGTACGCCCCGCCGACCGTGCCGCTGGTGTCGAACCTGACCGGCACGGTGGTCGGCGCCGACGAGCTGTGCACCCCGGACTACTGGGTCCGGCACGTGCGCGAGGCGGTCCGCTTCGCCGACACCGTCACCCACCTGCACGCCAACGGGGTGACCCGGTTCCTGGAGGTCGGGCCCGACACGGTGCTGACCGCCCTGACCGCCGACGCGCTGCCGGCCGACGCCCCGGTCACCGTGACCGGCGTGCAGCGGCCCGGCCAGGACGAGGTGGCCACCCTGCTCGGCGCGGTCGCCCGACTGCACTGCCAGGGCGTGGCCGTGCGCTGGTCGCGGCTGCTGCCGGGCACCGGCCCGGTGGACCTGCCCACGTACGCCTTCGCCCACCAGCGCTTCTGGCCGACCCTGGACACGGCGGCGGCAGACACTCCCGCCGCCACCCACGATGACGTCGACTCGGCGTTCTGGCAGGCCGTGGCGTCGGGCGACGGCGACGCGCTCGCCGGACAGCTCGGCCTCGACCCCGACCGGCCGCTGCGGGACCTGCTGCCGGACCTCGACCGGTGGCGGCGCCAGCAGCAGGAGGACACCCTGGCCGGCGGCTGGCGGTACCGGATCACCTGGCGTTCCCAGGCGCTCACCGCGGGCGTCGCCGACGGCGCCTGGACCCTCGTCCACACCGGCGCGGACCAGCCGGTCGTCGACCGGCTCGCCGAACTCGTCACCGCGCGGGGCGGCACCGTGCGGCTGCTCACCGTCGACCCGGCCACCATCGACCGGACGGCGCTCGCCGAGCAACTGACCGCCGCCCCGCCGACCCGGATCGTGTCGCTGCTCGCGCTCGACGAGCGACCGCACCCCGACCGGCCCGCCGTGCCCGTGGGCCTGACCGCGAACCTCGCCCTCGTGCAGGCGGTCACCGACGCCCTGCCCCCGGTGCCGCTGTGGCTGCTCACCCGGCAGGCCGTCAGCACCGCGGCCGACGACCCCGTCGCGCACCCCGCGCAGGCCACCACCTGGGGCCTCGGCCTGGTGGCCGCGCTGGAACACCCCCGGCACTGGGGCGGCCTGCTGGACCTGCCCGCGACCCTGGAACCCGCCGCCGCCGAGCAGGTCCTGGCGGCGCTGACCGCCGCCGGGCACGAGGACCAGCTCGCGGTGCGGGACTCCGGGACGTACCTGCGCCGGCTGGCCCGCGCGCCCCGGGCCGAGGCGCCGGGCGACTGGCGGCCGCCGGGCACCGTCCTGGTCACCGGCGGCACCGGCGCCGTCGGCCGGTACGCCGCCGCCTGGTTCGCCCGGCACGGCGCGCGACGGCTGCTGCTGGTCAGCCGGCGCGGCCCCGCGGCCCCCGCGGCCGACGAGGCGGTGGCGGAACTGGCCGCGCTGGGCGCCGAGGCGCGGGTCCTGTCCTGCGACCTGGCCGACCGGGCCGCGGTCGCGGACCTCGTCCGCGGCCTGGCCGAGAACGGCGAAACCGTGCACGCGGTCGTGCACGCCGCCGGCGTGGGGCGGCTCAACCCGGTCGCCACGGTGACCGAGGCGGAACTCGCCGACGTGGTCTCCGGCAAGATCGCCGGCGCCCGGCACCTGGCCGAGTTCCTCGACCCCGAGCCGCTCGAACTGGTCGTCCACTTCTCCTCCATCGCCGCCGTCTGGGGCGTCGGCGACCACGGGGCGTACGCCGCCGGCAACGCCTTCCTGGACGCCTGGGCGCAGTCGCGGCCGGCGGGGCGGACCCGCGTCCTCTCGGTCAACTGGGGACCGTGGGCCGGCGGCGGCATGGTGACCGACGCGCACGCGGCGGCGATGAGCCGGCGCGGGGTGTCCCTGCTCGACCGGGAACCGGCGATGGCCGCCCTGCGCGCCGGCCTGGCGGGCGACGACACCACCCTCACCGTCGCCGACGTCGACTGGGACCGCTTCGCGCCGGTGTTCGCCTCCGCCCGCCCCCGGCCCCTGATCAGCGAGATCGCCGAGGTGGCCGCCCAGGCCGCGGCGGAGCGGGCGGACGCCGAGGACGGCGACCTGGTCGCCGCCGAGCTGCGCAAGCGGCTCGGTGAGCTGTCGCCGGCCGAACAGACCCGGGTGCTGGTCGATGTGATCCGCACCGCCGCCGGCGAGGTCATCGGGCACGACAGCCCGTACGCCGTGGAGGCCGGCCGGCCCTTCCGGGACCTGGGCTTCGACTCGCTGACCGCGGTGGAGCTGCGGGGCCGGCTGGCCCGGTCGACCGGGCTGAGCCTGCCCAGCTCCGTGGTCTTCGACTTCCCGACCCCGCAGGCACTGGCCGAGCACCTGCGGGCCGAGCTGCTCAGCGAGGCGTCGGTGGAGGCGCTGCCGACCCTCGCGGAGCTGGACCAGTTGGAGAGCGCCCTCGCGCTGCGCGACCCGGACGACATCGGCCGGGTGCGGATCACGATGCGGCTGCACAGCCTGCTCGAACGGCTCGGCGCCGCCGAGGAACGCCGGGAGGAGACCGCCGAGGTGGCGGACCGGCTGCGGGGGGCCAGCAACCAGGAGCTGTTCGACCTCATCGACCAGGACCTCGGGCTCTCCTGAGCCGCCCGCGGAACCTGTGGTGTCACGAGAAAGCGAGATGTCATGGCGGACGAAGAGCGGCTGCGCGAATACCTGACGCGGGTCGTCGCCGAGCTGCACCAGACCCGCCAACGGCTCCGCGAGGTCACCGCCGAGGAGTCCGAGCCGGTGGCGATCGTGGCGATGAGCTGCCGCTACCCGGGCGGCATCAACTCGCCCGAGGACCTCTGGCAGTTCGTCTCGTCCGGCGGGGACGCCATCGGCGACTTCCCCACCGACCGCGGCTGGGACCTGGAGCGGCTCTACCACGCCGACCCGGACAACCCCGGCACCTCGTACACCACCGCCGGCGGGTTCCTGCCCGACGCGGGGCAGTTCGACGCCGCGCTGTTCGGCATCTCGCCGCGCGAGGCGGTCGCCATGGACCCACAGCAGCGGCTGCTGCTGGAGGTCACCTGGGAGCTGTTCGAGCGGGCCGGCATCGCCCCGCTGTCGCTGCGCGGCAGCCGCTCCGGCGTCTTCGTCGGCACCTCCGGCCAGGACTACGCCGCCGTGCTGCACCGGGCGCCCGGCGTCGAGGGGTACGTGCTGACCGGCACCGCCGCCAGCGTCGTCTCCGGCCGGCTGGCGTACACGTTCGGGCTGGAGGGCCCCACGGTCACCGTGGACACCGCCTGCTCCTCGGCGTCGGTCGCCATCCACCTCGCCTGCCAGGCGCTGCGCCAGCGGGAGTGCGGCCTCGCCCTGGCCGGCGGCGCGACCGTGCTGGCCACCCCCGGCCCCTTCGTCGAGTTCTCCCGGCAGCGCGGCCTCGCCGCCGACGGCCGGTGCAAGTCGTTCGCCGCCGCCGCCGACGGCACCGGCTGGTCCGAGGGCGTGGGCATGCTGCTGTTGGAACGGCTCAGCGACGCCCGCCGCAACGGCCACCCCGTGCTCGGGATCATCCGCAGCTCCGCCGTCAACCAGGACGGCGCGTCCAACGGGCTCACCGCCCCCAACGGCCCGTCCCAGCAGCGGGTCATCCGGCAGGCCCTGGCCGGCGCGAAGCTCACCCCCGACCTGGTCGACGTGGTGGAGGCGCACGGCACCGGCACCACCCTCGGCGACCCGATCGAGGCCCAGGCGCTGCTCGCCACGTACGGCCAGGAGCGGGGCGACGCCGCGCCGCTGCTGCTCGGCTCGATCAAGTCCAACATCGGCCACAGCCAGGCCGCCGCCGGCGTCGCCGGGGTCATCAAGATGGTGCAGGCGATGCGGCACGGGATCGTGCCGGCCACCCTGCACGTCGACGAGCCCACCCCGCACGTGGACTGGACCACCGGCGCGGTCACCCTGGTCACCGAGGCCACGCCGTGGCCGGCCGTGGACCGGCCGCGCCGGGCCGCCGTGTCGTCGTTCGGGATGAGCGGCACCAACACCCACCTCATCCTGGAACAGCCCGAGGCGACCCCCGCCGACGCCGACCGGCCGGAACTCCCCGCGCCCGCACCGGTGCTGCTCACCGGCCGCACGCGCGCCGCGCTGCGCCGCCAGGCCGAGCGCTGGTCCCGGTACGTCGCCGACGACGCGGACCTGCGCCCGGCCGACGTGGCCTGGACCTCGGTGGTCTCCCGCTCGCCCCTGGAGCACCGGGCGGTCGTCCTCGCCGAAGACCGGGACGGCCTGCTCACCGCCCTGCACGCCCTCGCCGACGACCGGTCCGCGCCCGGCCTGGTCACCGGCGCCGCCGCCGAGCGCGGCGCGGTCGCGTTCCTCTTCTCGGGCCAGGGCGCCCAGCGCGCCGGCGCGGGCCGGGAGCTGTACGAGGCGTACCCGGTCTTCGCGGCGGCGCTCGACGAGGTCTGCGCCCACCTCGATGACCGGCTGCCCCGGCCGCTGAAGCCGCTGCTGTTCGCCGAGCCCGGCACCGACGAGGCGGCGCTGCTCGACCAGACCGTCTTCACCCAGGCCGCGCTGTTCGCCGTCGAGGTGGCGCTGCACCGGCTGCTCGGCTCCTGGGGGCTGGCCCCCGACCTGGTCGCCGGGCACTCCGTCGGCGAGCTGACCGCCGCCCACGTGGCCGGCGTGCTCACCCTCGACGACGCCTGCGCCCTCGTCGCCGCCCGGGGCCGCCTCATGCAGGCCCTGCCCGCCGGCGGGGCGATGCTCGCCGTCGCCGCCGACGAGGCGCGGGTCGCCGAGTCGATCGCCGGGCTGACCGACCGCGTCGCCGTCGCCGCCGTCAACGGGCCCACCGCCGTGGTCCTCTCCGGCGACAGCGTGGCCGTCGACGAGCTGGCCGAACTCTGGACCGCCCGGGGAGTGAAGGTGCGGCGGCTGCGGGTCAGCCACGCCTTCCACAGCCCGCTGATGGAGCCGATGCTCGCCGAGTTCGCCGCCGTCGCCGCCGGCCTCGACCTGCGCGCCCCCACCCTGCCGGTGGTGTCCAACCTGACCGGCGCGCTGGCCGACCCGGCACAGCTCACCGACCCCGGCTACTGGGTGCGGCACGTCCGGGAGGCGGTCCGCTTCGCCGACGGCGTACGCACCCTGCGCGCCCACGGCGTCGGCACCTTCGTCGAGGTCGGCCCCGACGCCGTCCTCACCGCCACCGTCCAGGAGACCCTCGCCGGGGTCGAGGCCGCCGACGCCGCCCCCGCCGTGGTGGTGCCGGTGCTGCGCCGGGACCGCCCGGACCGCCGCGCCCTGCTCGCCGCCCTCGCCCAGCTCCACGTCGCCGGCACGCCGGTGCGCTGGGCGGACCTCTTCGCCGGCCGGCCCGGCCGGCTCGTCGACCTGCCCACCTACCCGTTCGAGCGGCAGCACTACTGGGTGCCGGCCGAGGAGCCCGGCGACCCGGCCGACGCCGGGACCGCCGTGCTCGACCGCCGGTTCTGGGCGGCCGTGGAACGCGCCGACCTCGACGCGCTGCGGGACACCCTCGCCGTCACCGACTCCGCCGCCGCCGAGTCGCTGCGCACGCTGCTGCCCGTCCTCGCCGACTGGCGTCGGCAGCGGCAGGAACACTCCGTGCTCGACGGCTGGCGGTACCGGGCCGACTGGCAGACCACCCCCGAGCCCGCCCCGGCCCGGCTGACCGGCACCTGGCTGCTGGCGCTGCCCGCCGGCACCGCCGACGACCCGGCCGCGGAGACCGTCCGGGCCGCGCTGACCGGCGCCGGCGCCGACGTGCTGCCGCTGACCGTCGACCCGGACGCCGACCGGGCCGGCCTCGCGGCGTCCCTCGCCGGCACCGACCTCGCCGGGGTCGTCTCCCTGCTGGCCGGGGAGCCGCCCGCCGCCGGCGGCGCCGTGCTGCCCGGCCTGGCCGGCACCCTCGCGCTCGTGCAGGCGCTCGGCGACGCCGGGACCGACGCGCCACTGTGGCTGATCACCCGGGGCGCGGTCGCCGCCACCTCGTACGACCGGGTCGCCGACCCGGCGCAGGCCGCGATCTGGGGCCTCGGCCGGGTGGTGGGCGTCGAGGCGCCGCACCGCTGGGGCGGCCTGGTCGACCTGCCGCCCCGCCCCGACCACCGCACCGCCGTCCGGCTCGCCGCGATCCTCACCGGCTCGACCGGCGAGGACCAGCTCGCCGTACGCGGCCCCGGCGTCTTCGTCCGCCGCCTCGTCCGCGCCGCCCTCGGCGACCGCCCGCCGGCGCGCCGGTTCACCCCCACCGGCGCCGCACTGATCACCGGCGGCACCGGCGGGCTCGGGGCCCGCGCCGCCCGCTGGCTCGCCGCCGCCGGGGCCGAACACGTGGTGCTGGTCAGCCGGCGCGGGCCGGACGCCCCCGGCGCCGCCGAGCTGGAGGCCGAGCTCAGCGGCCTCGGCGCCCGGGTCACCGTCGCCGCCTGCGACATCGCCGACCGGGCCGCCCTCGCCGGCCTGCTCCACCGGGTCGAGGCCGACGGCCCGCCGGTGCGTACCGTCGTGCACACCGCCGGCATCGCCCAGGCCACCCCGCTGGCCGAGGTCACCCCCGCCGAGCTGGCCGAGGTGACCGCCGGCAAGACCGTCGGCGCCACCCACCTCGCCGACCTGCTCGCCGACCGGGAGTTGGACGCCTTCGTCGTCTACTCGTCCATCGCCGCCACCTGGGGCAGCGGCGGCCAGGCGGCGTACGCGGCCGGCAACGCGTACCTGGACGCGCTCGTCCAGCAACGGCGGGCCGACGGCCGGGCCGGCACCGCCATCGCCTGGGGGCCGTGGTCCGACGGCGGGATGCACGCGGCCGACGCCGAACGGAACCTGCGCCGCCGGGGCCTGCCCGCGATGGACCCGGCCGTGGCCATGGGCGCCCTGCGGCAGGCCCTCGACCACGACGACGTCACCGTCACCGTGGCCGACGTCGACTGGTCCCGGTTCGCCCCGGCGTACGCCTCCGCCCGCCGCCGGCCGCTGCTGGACGGCGTACCGGAGGCGCGGGCCGCCCTCGACGGCGGCGCGCCCGCCGACGACGGCGACGAGGGACCGGCGGCGACCCTGCGCCGGCGGCTCGCCGGGCTGACCCCGGCGCGGCGGGAGGAGACTGTCGCCGACCTGGTCCGGGACCTCGCCGCCGACGTGCTCGGCCACGACGGCGGGGCCGCCGCCGTCCCGGCGACCACCGCGTTCCGCGACCTCGGCTTCGACTCCCTGACCGCGGTGGAGCTGCGCAACCGGCTCGTCGCCGCCACCGGGCGGGCGCTGCCCACCACCCTGGTCTTCGACCACCCCACCCCGGTCGTGCTGGCTCGCTTCCTGCTCGCCGGCCTCTTCGACGCCGCCGTCGAGCCGGCCCCCGCCGCCGCGCCGAGCACCGTGGACGACGACGAGCCGGTGGCCATCGTCGCCATGGCCTGCCGCTACCCGGGCGGCGCCGACGACCCCGAACGGCTGTGGCGGCTCGTCGCCGACGGCGTCGACGCCATCGGCGACTTCCCCACCGACCGGGGCTGGGACCTGGACCGGCTCTACGACCCGGACCCGGCGAGCCCTGGCACCACCTACGCCGACAAGGGCGGGTTCCTGCCCGGGGCCGCGGAGTTCGACCCGGGTTTCTTCGGGATTTCGCCGCGGGAGGCCCTGGCGATGGATCCGCAGCAGCGGTTGCTGTTGGAGACGTCGTGGGAGGCGGTGGAGCGGGCAGGGGTTGACCCGGGGTCGTTGCGGGGTTCGCGAACAGGGGTGTTCGTGGGCACGAATGGTCAGGACTATGGGGCCCTGTTGGCGGTGGCCGCGGACGAGGTGGAGGGATTCGCGGCGACGGGGAACGCCGCGAGTGTGGTGTCGGGTCGGGTGGCGTACGCGTTGGGGTTGGAGGGGCCGGCGGTGTCGGTGGACACGGCGTGTTCGTCGTCGTTGGTGGCGTTGCACCTGGCGGTGCAGTCGCTGCGGCGCGGCGAGTGCGACCTCGCCCTGGCCGGCGGCGTCACGGTGATGGCCACCCCCGGCACGTTCGCCGAGTTCTCGCGGCAGCGCGGGCTGGCGGCCGACGGTCGGTGCAAGGCGTTCGCGGCGGGTGCGGACGGTACGGGTTGGGGTGAGGGTGTCGGTGTGCTGCTGGTGGAGCGGCTGTCCGACGCGCGGCGTAACGGTCACCGGGTGTTGGCGGTCGTGCGGGGTAGTGCGGTCAACCAGGACGGTGCGTCGAACGGGTTGACGGCGCCGAACGGTCCGTCGCAGCAGCGGGTGATCCGGCAGGCGCTGGCCTCGGCGCGGCTGTCCACGGCTGACGTGGACGTGGTGGAGGCGCACGGCACGGGTACCACGCTGGGCGACCCGATCGAGGCGCAGGCGCTCCTGGCCACGTACGGGCAGGGCCGGGACGGGCACGAGCCGCTGCTGCTCGGCTCCATCAAGTCGAACATCGGGCACACCCAGGCGGCGGCGGGCGTCGCCGGGGTGATGAAGATGGTCCTCGCGATGCGGCACGGCCTCGTCCCGGCGACGCTGCACGTGGACGAGCCGTCGCCGCACATCGACTGGTCGGCCGGCGCGGTGGAGTTGGTGACCGAGTCCCGGCCGTGGCCGGCGGTGGACCGTCCCCGCCGGGCGGCGGTGTCGTCGTTCGGCATGTCCGGCACGAACGCGCACGTGATCGTCGAGCTGGCCGACGACTCCGCCGAGGCGCCCGAGGCGCCCGACACGCCGGCTCTGGTCGGGTCCGACACCGTCGTCTGGCCGGTGTCGGCGCGGTCGAAGGCCGCCCTCGCCGGTCAGGCCGCCCGGCTGGCCGAGTACGTGCGCGGGCACGACGGTCTGGACCCGGCGGCGGTGGCGTGGTCCCTTGTCACCACCCGGTCGACGTTCGACCAGCGGGCGGCCGTGGTCGGTGCCGGTGTCGCCGAGCTGCTGGCCGGCCTGGACGCGCTGGCCGCCGGTGCGCCGGCCGCCAACGTGGTCACGGGCGTGGCCTCGTCCCACCCCGCCGGTCCGGTGTTCGTGTTCCCGGGTCAGGGTGCGCAGTCGGCGCGGATGGCGGCTGGTCTGGTGGGTCGTGCGCCGGTGTTCGACGCGCGGCTGGCGGAGTGTCAGCGTGCTCTCGCCCCGTACCTGGACGTGGATCTGGTGTCGGTGTTGACGGGTGAGGACGAGTCGTGGTTGGAACGCGTCGAGGTCGTGCAGCCCGTGCTGTGGGCCGTCGGTGTCGCTCTCGCCGCGCTCTGGCAGCACGCCGGCGTCACCCCGGCGGCGGTGGTCGGTCATTCGCAGGGTGAGATCGGCGCGGCCTGTGTGGCGGGCATCCTCAGCCTGGAGGATGCGGCGAGGGCGGTGGCGTTGCGGTCGCGGGCGCTGACGGTGCTGCGGGGGACCGGGACGATGGCGTCGGTGGACCTGTCCGCCGAGGCGGTCACCGCTCGTCTCGCGGGCTTCCCCGGCGTCGGGGTCGCGGCGGTCAACGGCCCGTCGACCGTGGTGGTGTCCGGTCCGCCGCAGCCGGTCGCGGACCTGGTGGAGGCGTGTCAGGCCGAGGGCATCAGGGCGCGGTTGATTCCGGTGGACTACGCGTCGCACTCGGCGGCCGTGCAGGACGTCGCCGAACAACTGCGCGCCGACCTGGCCGACATCGTCCCCCAGGCGGGTCACACCCGCCTCGTGTCGACGCTGACGGGGGACTGGGTCGAGCCCGCAAGCATGACGGCGGACTACTGGTACGACAACCTGCGGCAGACGGTGCGGTTCGACGCCGCCGTGCGCGTCGCCATCGCCGCCGGGCACAGCGTGTTCGTGGAGATCTCCCCGCATCCGGTGCTCACCATGCCGGTCACCGCGATCCTCGACGACACCGGCACCAGCGGGCACACCCTGGGCAGCCTGCGCCGCGGTGACGACGACCCGACGCGGTTGCTGACCAACCTGGCCACGGCGCACGCGATCGGCCTGCCCGTCGACCTGACGAAGGTCCTCGCGGCCACCCCGACCGTCGACCTGCCCACCTACGCCTTCGACCGGGGACGCTTCTGGCTGGAGCCGACCGCGCACCGGGTGCGGGACGTCGGCTCCGCCGGCCTCCAGGATGCCGGACATCCGCTGCTCAGCGCGGCCGTGCCGGTGGCCGACGACCGGGCGGTCGTGCTGACCGGGCGGCTGTCGGTGCGTACCCACCCGTGGCTCGCCGACCACGCCGTCGGCGGCGCGGTGATCGTCCCCGGCACCGGCGTCGTCGACATGGTGGTCCGGGCCGGCGACGAGGTCGACGCCGGCCAGGTGGGCGACCTCACGCTGGTCAACCCACTGGTGCTGCCGGCTACCGGCGCGGTCCAGGTGCAGGTGCGGGTGGGCCCGCCGAGCGACACCGGCGAGCGGACGGTCACCGTGCACTCCCGCCCCGAGGCGGACGGCGACACCGAGTGGACCCGGCACGCCGAGGGCCTGCTGCTGCCGCAGCTCGCCGCCCCGACGGCCGTGCCGGGGGAGTGGCCGCCGGCGGACGCGGTCGAGGTCGACGCCGACCTGGACGCCTGGTACGCCGCGATGGCCGAGGGCGGTCTCGGCTACGGTCCCGCCTTCCAGGGCCTGCGCCGGGTGTGGCGCGGCGACGACGAGGTCTACGCCGAGGTGGCGCTCCCCGCCGAGGCGGCCGCCGAGGCGTCCCGGTTCGGGCTGCACCCGGCCCTGTTCGACGCGGCCCTCCAGGCCAGCGGGGTCACCGCGCTGCTCGGCGACCCGGCGGACTCCTCCGGTGCCGGCTGGATGCCGTTCGCCTTCCGCTCGGTCGCCCTGCACGCGCACGGCGCCACCCGGCTGCGGGTGCGGCTGCGGCCGCTCGGACCGGACACGGTCGCCGTGACCCTCGCCGACACCGCCGGCCAACCGGTCGCCACCGTCGAGTCGCTGACCTTCCGGCCGGTCGCCGCCGGCCGGGCCGACGAGGCCGCCGCGCTGCGCCGCACCTCGGTGTTCCACCTGGATTGGGCGCCGCTGCCGGCCACCGACGCGACGGCGGGGGACACCCGCTGGGCGCTGCTCGGCGACGACACCCTCGGCCTCGCCGAGGCGTTGGCCGCCGCCGGGCACCCGGTGCGCGGCCACGCCGACCTGGCGACCCTGGTCGAGGCCGTCGAGCGGTACGGGGACGTACCCGATGTGGTGCTGGACCTGCGGTTCGGGGCGGAACCGGACCCGGACCGGGCCGGCGAGGCCGCGCACGACGCGGCCCGGGACGCGCTGGCGCTGGTCCAGGGCTGGCTCGGCGAGCCCCGGCTGGAGCAGGCGCGGCTGGTCCTGCACACCCGGGGCGCGGTCGGCGCCGCCCCCGGCGAGGCGCCCCGCGACCTGGCCCGGGCGAGCCTGTGGGGGCTGGTCCGCTCGGCGCAGTCCGAGCATCCCGGCCGCTTCACGCTGCTCGACACCGACGACGCCGCCGCCTCTCTCGCGGCGGTCCCGGCGGCGGTCGCCTCCGGGGAGCCGCAGCTCGCGGTCCGTGACGGCGGCCTGCTGGTGCCCCGGCTGGCCCGGGCGCGCGACGCCGGAGTGCTGCCGCTGCCCGCCGACGAGGTGCCGTGGCGGCTGGACGTCACCGAGAAGGGCACGCTGGAGAACCTGGCCCTGCTGCCGACCCCCGCGGTGGCCGGGGACCTGCCGGCGGGTCACGTCCTGGTCGGGATGCGCGCCTCGGGGCTGAACTTCCGGGACGTGGTCCTGGCCCTCGGCATGGTTCCCGACCAGGAGGTGCTGGGCAACGAGGGCGCCGGCGTGGTGCTCGGCGTCGGGCCCGGAGTCGACGACCTCGCGCCCGGCGACCGGGTGATGGGCATCTTCTCCGGCTCGTTCTCCTCGGCCGCGGTCTCCGACCGCCGCCTGCTCACCCGCATCCCCGACAACTGGTCGTTCACCGACGCCGCCGCCGTGCCCGTGGTCTTCCTGACCGCCTGGTACGGCCTGGTGGAGCTGGCCCGGCTGCGCGCCGGGGAGTCCGTGCTGGTCCACGCGGCGGCCGGCGGGGTCGGCATGGCCGCCGTGCAGATCGCCCGCCACCTCGGCGCGGAGGTGTACGGCACGGCCAGCCCCGGCAAGTGGCCCGCGCTGCGCGCCACCGGCTTCGACGACGCGCACCTCGCCTCCTCCCGCACCCTCGACTTCGCCGACGAGTTCGCCGGCCGCACCGGTGGCCGGGGCGTCGACGTGGTGCTCAACGCGCTCAGCGGCGAGTTCGTCGACGCGTCGCTGCGGCTGCTCGCCCCGGGTGGCCGGTTCGTCGAGATGGGCAAGACCGACAAGCGGGACCCCCGGCGCGTCGCCGCCGACCACCCCGGCGTGAGCTACCAGGTCTTCGACCTCATCGAGGCCGGCGAGGACCGGATCGCCGGCATGCTGGCCGAGCTGATGGCGCTCTTCGCCGCCGGCGCGCTGCGGCCGCTGCCCCGGCGCACCTGGGACGTCCGGCGCGCCCCCGAGGCGTTCCGCTTCCTCAGCCAGGCCCGGCACGTCGGCAAGCTCGCCCTGAGCATCCCGCAGCCGCCCCGGCTCGACGGCACGGTGCTGGTCTCCGGGGCGACCGGCACCCTCGGCGCGCTGCTCTGCCGGCACCTGGTCACCGCGCACGGCGCCCGGCAGCTGCTGCTGGTCAGCCGCCGCGGCCCGGACGCCGAGGGCGCCGACGAGCTGCTCGCCGACCTCAAGGCGCTCGGCGCGGACGTGTCGATCGTCGCCGCCGACCTGGCCGACCCGGACGCCGTCGCGGACGTGCTGTCCATGGTGGACCCGCGGCATCCGCTGCGCGCGGTCGTACACGCCGCCGGGGTCCTCGACGACGCCACCGTCGAGTCGCTCACCGCGGACCGGCTCGACGCGGTGCTGCGGCCCAAGGTCGACGCGGCCTGGAACCTGCACCGGGCCACCCTCGGCCACGAGCTGACGGCGTTCGTGCTCTTCTCCGCCGCCGCCGGCGTGTTCGGGGGCCCGGGCCAGGGCAACTACGCGGCCGGCAACGCGTTCCTCGACGCCCTCGCCGAGCACCGGCGGGCCCTCGGCCTGCCGGCGGTCGCCCTGGCCTGGGGCCGCTGGGCCCGCGCCAGCGGCATGACCGGGCACCTCGACTCGGCCGACATCCGCCGGCTCGACCGGGGTGGCATGGCCGCCCTGGCCGACGACGAGGCCCTCGCGCTGTTCGACGCGGTCTGGCGCGCCGAGCGGGCGACGCTGGTGCCCGCCAAGATCGTCACGGGGACGGCCGCACCCGGCGCGCCGGTCCACCCGCTGCTGGCCAACCTCGTCCGCCCCGCCGCCCGCCGGGCCGCGGCCGGCGAGGTCGCCGACGGGCAGGCGTTCGCGGAGACGCTGCGCGGCCTCCCCGACGACAAGCGGGCCCGCGCCCTGCGGGACCTGGTGCTGTCGCACATGGCGGTCGTCCTCGGCCACGGCGACCCGGCCGGCATCGAGCCGACCCGCGCCTTCCGCGAACTCGGCTTCGACTCACTCACCGCCGTCGAGCTGCGCAACCGGCTCGGCGCGGCCACCGGGCTGCGGCTGCCGGCGACGCTGGTCTTCGACAACCCGACGCCGACCGCGCTCGCCGAGCACCTGGCCGGGCAGTTCGCCCCGGTGGCCCCGGCGGGCGACCGGTCGGCGGCGGCGGGCCGGGAACTCGACCGGCTGGAGGCGGCGCTCGCCGGGCTCGACCCCACGGACGACGAGTTCCGCCGGATCACCGACCGGCTGCACGGACTGCTGGACCGGCTGACCGAGCGGCAGGCGGACGCGGACGGCGACGACGACCTCGAGTCGGCCACCGCCGAGAACATCTTCGACCTGATTGACCGCGAGCTGGAGACGTCGTGACCACCAGCCGCAACGACATCGGCATGCCGAGTGAGGTAGGTCCACGGTGAGCAACGAGGACGAGAAGTACGTCGAGTACCTGAAGCGTACGACCTCGGAGCTGCGGCGTACCCGGCGGCGGCTGCGCGAGCTGGAGGCCCGGGACTCCGAGCCCATCGCCATCGTGGCGATGAGCTGCCGGTACCCGGGCGGCGTCGACAGCCCCGAGTCGCTGTGGCAGCTCGTCCGCGACGGCGGTGACGGGATCGGGCCGTTCCCCGCCGACCGGGGCTGGGACCTGGACCGCCTCTTCCACCCCGACCCCGACCACCCGGGCACCAGCTACGTCCGCGAGGGCGGCTTCGTCTACGCCGCCGCGGACTTCGACGCGGACCTCTTCGGCATCTCGCCCCGCGAGGCCGTCGCCATGGACCCGCAGCAGCGGCTGCTGCTGGAGACCTCCTGGGAGGCGTTCGAGCGGGCCGGGCTGCCGCTGCCGGCGGTGCGGGGCAGCCGTACGGGGGTGTTCGTCGGGGCGGCGTCGCACGGCTACGACGGCATGATGGCGCAGGCCGAGAACGGCGAGGGGCACCTGCTCACCGGCAACGCCACCAGCGTGATCTCCGGCCGCGTCGCGTACACCCTCGGGTTGGAGGGGCCGGCGGTCACCGTCGACACCGCCTGCTCGTCCTCGCTGGTCGCCATCCACCTGGCCGCGCAGGCGCTGCGCAACGGCGACTGCGAGCTGGCGCTGGCCGGCGGCGTGACGGTGATGCCCACCCCGGCGGTGTTCGTCGGCTTCAGCCGTCAGCGCGGCCTCGCCGCCGACGGCCGGTGCAAGGCGTTCGCCGCCGGCGCCGACGGCACCTCCTGGTCCGAGGGGATCGGGATGCTGCTGCTCACCCGCCTCTCCGACGCCCAGCGCCACGGTTACCCCGTGCTCGCCGTGGTCCGCGGCAGCGCCGTCAACCAGGACGGCGCGTCCAACGGCCTGAGCGCCCCGCACGGCCCCTCCCAGGTGCGCGTCATCCAGCAGGCCCTGGCCAACGCCCGGCTCACCCCCGAGCAGGTGGACGTGGTGGAGGCGCACGGCACCGGCACCCGGCTCGGCGACCCGATCGAGGCGCAGGCCCTGCTCGCCACGTACGGGCAGGACCGGGGCGACACCGCGCCGCTGCTGCTCGGCTCCGTGAAGTCGAACATCGGGCACACCCAGGCCGCCGCCGGCGTCGCCGGCGTGATCAAGATGGTCATGGCGATCCGGCACGGTCTCGTCCCGCCGACCCTGCACGTGGACGAGCCGTCCCCGCACATCGACTGGACCGCCGGCGCGGTCACCCTCGCCACCGACCCCACGCCGTGGCCCGACGCGGACCGGCCGCGCCGGGCCGCCGTGTCGTCGTTCGGGGTCTCCGGCACCAACGCGCACACCATCATCGAGCAGGCGCCGGCCCCGACCGAGGCCGAGGACGAGCCGGCCGTGGCGGCCGACCGCCCGACGGTCCCGGTGCTGCTCTCCGCCCGGTCGGCGGACGCCCTCGCCGCGCAGGCCGGCCGCTGGGCGGCCTGGCTGGCCGCCGACCCGACCCCGCGCCCGCTCGACGTGGCCTTCTCGTCGGTCACCGCCCGGTCCACCCTGGACCACCGGGCCGTCGTGTCGGCGACCGGCCGCGACGACCTGCTCGCCGGGCTGCGCGCCCTCGCCGCCGGGGAACCGGCCGGCAACGTCGCCGCCGGCGCCGGATCACCGCGCGGTCAGCTCGCGGTGCTCTTCTCCGGCCAGGGCGCGCAGCGCGCCGGCATGGGCCGGGAGCTGTACGCCGAGTTCCCCGTCTTCGCCGCCGCGCTGGACGAGGCGTGCGGACACCTGGACCGCGCCCTGCCGCGCCCCCTGCAAGAGGTGCTGTTCGCCGAGGCGGGCACGCCCGAGGCCGAGCTGCTGGACCAGACGGTGTTCACCCAGGCCGGCCTCTTCGCGGTCGAGGTGGCCCTGTTCCGCCTCGTCGAGTCGTTCGGGATCGTGCCGGACCTCGTGGGCGGCCACTCCATCGGCGAGGTCACCGCCGCGCACGTGGCCGGGGTGCTGTCCCTGGAGCACGCGTGCGCGCTGGTGGCCGCCCGGGGCCGCCTGATGCAGGCGCTGCCGGCCGGGGGCGCGATGCTGGCCGTCGCCGCCCCCGAGGCGGACGTGCTCGCCACGCTGGAGGGGCGCACCGACCGGTTGGGGATCGCGGCGGTGAACGGCCCGTCGTCCGTCGTCGTCTCCGGCGCCGTCGAGGCCCTCGACGAGGTGGAGCGGCTCTGGCGGGACCGGGGCGCGCGCACGCGCCGGCTCGCGGTCAGCCACGCCTTCCACAGCCCGCTGATGGAGCCCGTGCTCGCGACCTTCCGCGCGGTGCTCGGCCGGCTCACCTTCGCCGCGCCGGCGCTGCCGATCGTGTCGAACGTGACCGGGGCGCTCGCCGACGCCGACGAGGTCCGCACGGCCGACTACTGGGTGCGGCACGTCCGCGAGGCCGTGCGCTACGCCGACGGGATCACCACCCTGCGCGCCGCCGGGGCGGACACGTTCCTGGAGATCGGGCCGCAGAGCGTACTGACCGCGATGACCGGTGAGGTCCTGCCCGACGGGGACGGCGTGCTCGCCGTGCCGATCCAGCGCAAGGACCGGCCCGAGCCGCAGGGCCTGCTGGCCGCGCTGGCCGAGCTGCACGTGCACGGGGTGCCGGTGACCTGGCAGCCGTGGTTCGCCGGCACCGGCGCGCGCCGGGTCGACCTGCCCACGTACGCGTTCCAGCACCGGCGCTACTGGCCCGAGGCGGGCGACGCCGCCGGGCAGGCCGCGCCGACCGACGCCGCCGAGGGCGGCTTCTGGGCGGCGGTGGAACGCGGCGACCTGACCGAGGTGGCGTCCCACCTGGCCGTGCAGGACGACCCCGCCGCGGTCGAGGCGCTCGCCCCGGCCGTGCCGGTGCTGTCGTCGTGGCGGCGGGCCCGGCAACGCGACGCCGTCGTGGACGGCTGGTCGCACCGCGTCGGCTGGGAGCCGGTGCGTCCCGCCGCCGCGTCGACGCTGACCGGCCGCTGGCTGGTCGTCACCGCCGCCTCCGACGACGACGCCGCCGACGCCGGTGTAAGTGGGACGCTGGCCGGCGCCGGAGCCCACGTCGACACCCTCGCCGTCGCCCCCGGCGCCGGCCGCGCCGAGCTGGCCGAGCTGCTGCGCCGGCACGGCGACCAGGGCTGGACCGGGGTGCTCTGCGTGCTGCCCGGACGCGACCGGGCGCTGCCGGACGCCCCGGCCGTCTCCGTCGGCGCCGCGCTGCTGCTCAGCCTCACCCAGGCGCTCGCCGACGCCGGCCTGCCCGGCCGGCTCTGGTGCCTCACCCGGGGCGCCGTCGCCGTCGGCGCCGAGACCGTCGCCGACCCGTGGCCCGCGCTGGCCTGGGGCCTGGGCCGGGTCGTCGCCCTGGAACAGCCGGACCGCTGGGGCGGGCTGGTCGACCTGCCCGCCCGCGTCGACCGGAGCGCCGGGGACGCGCTGCTCGCCGTCCTCGCCGACGCCGGGCACGACCAGGTGGCGATCCGCCCGCAGGGCACCTTCGGCCGGCGGCTCGTCCCGGCCGCGCCGCCCGCCGGTGCGGGCTGGCGGCCCGCCGGCACGGTGCTGGTGACCGGCGGTACGGGTGCGTTGGGTCGGCACGTGGCCCGGTGGTTGCTGGCCAACGGGGCCGACGAGGTGGTGCTGGCGTCGCGGCGTGGCCCGGACGCGCCCGGCGCGGCGGAGCTGGTCGACGAGTTGGGGGCGGTGCGGGTGGTGGCCTGCGACGTCACCGACCGGGAGGCGGTCGACGCGCTCGTCGCCGGACTGCCGGAGCTGACCGCCGTCGTGCACACCGCCGGGGTGGTCGACGACGGCGTCCTCGACGGGCTCGACCTGACCCGGATGCAGGCCGTCCTCGACGGCAAGGTCCGCGCCGCCCATGTGCTGCACGAGGCGACCGCCGGCCGGCACCTCGACGCGTTCGTGCTCTTCTCCTCCCTCGCCGGGGTGATCGGCAGCGCCGGACAGGGCAACTACGCGGCGGCCAACGCCTACCTCGACGCGTTCGCGGCCTGGCGGCGCGGCCAGGGCCTGCCCGGCACCGCCATCGCCTGGGGCGCCTGGGCCGAGGACGGCATGGCCGCGGCGACCACCGCGCTGACCGCCCGCCTCACCCGGGGCGGGATCAACCCGCTCCCCGCCGCCGAGGCGGTCACCGCCCTCGGCCGGCTCGTCAACACCGCCGAGCCGGCGGTCACCGTCGCCGACGTCGACTGGGGCCGCCTCGCCGCCGCCTGGGGCCGGCCCACCCCGCTGATCGCCGCCCTGCCCGGGGTGCCGGCCGTGCCCACCGGCCCCGTCCGCGCCGTCGTGGTCGGCCGGTCCCTGCCGCAGCTCGCCGACCTCGTCCGCACCCAGGCCGCGGTGGTGCTCGGCTACCCGGCCGGCCAGCCGCTGCCCGACCGCACGTTCCGCGACCTCGGCTTCGACTCGCTCACCGCCGTCGAGCTGCGCAACCGGCTGACCGCCGAGACCGGCATGAGCCTGCCCGCCACGCTGGTCTTCGACCACCCCACCGTCGCCGAGCTCGCCGCCCACCTGCACGGCCTCACCGCCGGCCACACCGCCGACGAGGTGCTCGCCGACGGTACGCACCTGCACCGCGAGCCGATCGCCATCGTCGCCATGAGCTGCCGGTTCCCCGGCGGTGTCACCTCGCCCGAGCAACTGTGGGAGCTCGTCGCCAGCGGCACCGACGCGATGAGCCTGATGCCCGGCGAGCGCGGCTGGAACCTCGCCGAGCTGTACCACCCCGACCCCGAGCACCTCGGCACCAGCTACGTCCGCGAGGGTGGCTTCGTCACCGGGGCCGGCGAGTTCGACCCCGCGTTCTTCGGCATCAGCCCCCGCGAGGCCCTCGCCATGGACCCGCAGCAGCGGCTCCTGCTGGAGGCCACCTGGGAGGCGTTCGAGCGGGCCCGGATCGACCCGACCGCGCTGCGCGGCAGCCGCACCGGCGTGTACGTCGGCACCAACGGCCAGGACTACGGCTCGCTGCTGATGGCCGCCGGGGACGTCGACGAGAACTACCTCGCCACCGGCACCTCCGCCAGCGTCATTTCCGGCCGGCTGGCGTACACCTTCGGGCTGCACGGCCCGGCGGTCACCGTCGACACCGCCTGCTCGTCGTCGCTGGTCGCGATGCACCTGGCCGCGCAGGCCCTGCAGGCGGGGGAGTGCGACCTCGCCCTGGCCGGCGGCGCCACCGTGATGGCCACCCCCGGGATCTTCGTCGGCTTCTCCCGGCAGCGCGGCCTCGCCGCCGACGGCCGGTGCAAGCCGTTCGCCGGGGCCGCCGACGGCACCGGCTGGGGCGAGGGCGTCGGCCTGCTGGTGCTCCAGCGGCTCTCCGACGCCAAGCGCGACGGCAACCCGGTCCTCGCCGTGCTGCGCGGCAGCGCCGTCAACCAGGACGGCGCGTCCAACGGCCTCACCGCCCCCAACGGCCCCGCCCAGCAGCGGGTGATCCGGCAGGCTCTGGCCAACGCCGGGCTGACCGCCGACCAGGTCGACGCCGTCGAGGCGCACGGTACGGGCACCACCCTCGGCGACCCGATCGAGGCGCAGGCGCTGATCGCCACGTACGGGCGGGACCGGCCGGCGGGCCGGCCGCTGTGGCTCGGGTCGATCAAGTCGAACATCGGGCACACCCAGGCCGCCGCCGGCGTGGCCGGGGTGATGAAGATGGTCCTCGCCATGCGGCACGGGGTGCTGCCGCCGACCCTGCACGTGGACGAGCCCACCCCGCACGTCGACTGGTCGGCCGGCAGCGTCGAACTGCTCACCTCCGCCCGCCCCTGGCAGCCGGCCGACGGCATCCGCCGCGCCGCCGTGTCCTCGTTCGGCATCAGCGGCACCAACGTGCACACCATCCTCGAACAGGCCCCCGCCGGCGAGCCCGAGCCCGAGCCGACGACCACCGGGCCGGCCGGGGAGCTGCCCTGGGTGCTCTCCGGGCGCACCGCCGACGCCCTCACCGCCCGCGCCCGGGACCTGCGCGCCCACCTCGACACCGTCGAGGACGCCGGGCTCGCCGACGTCGGCTGGTCGCTCGCCGCCACCCGCGCGTCCCACGACCACCGGGCCGTCGTCTTCGCCGCCGACCGGGACGAGCTGACCGCCGCCCTCGACGCGCTCGCCGCCGGCCGGCCCACCCCGGCAACCGTCACCCGCGTCCCCGGCACGCCGGGCGAGGTCGCGTTCGTCTTCCCCGGCCAGGGATCCCAGTGGGTCGGCATGGCCGCCGAACTCCTCGACACCGCCCCGGTCTTCGCCGAGAAGTTCGCCGCCTGCGCCGAGGCGCTGCGCCCGTACGTCGACTGGTCGCCGACCGACGTGGTGCGCGGCGCGCCGGACGCCCCGTCGCTGGAGCGGGTCGACGTCGTCCAGCCCACCCTGTTCGCGGTCAGCGTGTCGCTCGCCGCGCTCTGGGAGTCGTACGGCGTGCGCCCGTCCGCCGTCGTCGGACACTCCCAGGGCGAGATCGCCGCCGCGCACGTCGCCGGGGGCCTCACCCTTGACGACGCGGCGGCCGTGGTGGCGCTGCGCAGCCGCATCATCGCCGGCATCGCCGGGGACGGCGGCATGGTCTCCGTCGCCACCACCGCCGACGAGGCCACCGACACGATCACCCGCTGGGCCGGGCGGGTCGCCCTCGCCGCCGTCAACGGACCCACCTCCGTGGTGGTCTCCGGCGACGGCGCGGCCCTCGACGAGCTGGTCGCCCACTACGAGTCCCGCGAGGTGCGGGTGCGCCGCGTCCCGGTGGACTACGCCTCCCACTCCGCCCACGTCGAGCCGCTGCGCGAGCAGCTCCTCGAACTGCTCGCCGGGCTGCGCCCCCGCACGGGCGAGGTCCGGTTCCGGTCCACCGTGGCGGGGGACTGGCTCGACACCGCCGCCCTCGACGCCGACTACTGGTACCGCAACCTGCGGCAGACGGTCCGCTTCGACGACGCGGTGCGCAGCCTGGTCGCCGCCGGCTACCAGACCTTCGTCGAGGTCAGCGCCCACCCGGTGCTCACCATGGCGGTGCAGGAGAGCGTCGAGCTGGTCGCCGCCGACCCCGGCGCGGCCACCGTCACCGGCACCCTCCGCCGCAACGAGGGCGGCCTCGGCCGCTTCCTCCGTGCCCTGGCCGAGGTGTACGCCGGGGGAGCGCCGGTCAACTGGCGGCCCGCGTTCGCCGGCTTCGCCGGACGCCGCCGCGACCTGCCCACGTACCCGTTCCAGCGGCAGCTCTACTGGCCGCAGCCGTCCGCCGCGCAGGCCCCGGCCGCCGGCGCCGCCGGCCCGGTCGCCGACGACGAGGTCGACGCCCGGTTCTGGGCCGCCGTCGAGGCGGAGGACCTGGCCGCCCTCACCGCCGAACTCGCCGACTCCACCGACGTGGGGCCCGTCCCGGAGGCCGCCTTCGCCGACGTGCTGCCGGTGCTCGCCGCCTGGCGCCGCCGGCACCGCGACCAGGCCACCGTCGACTCCTGGCGGTACCGGGACAGCTGGCTGCCGATCGCGGCCGACGACCCCGGTGAGCCCACCGCCGCCGGCACCTGGTGGCTGGTCACCGGCCCCGACGACACCGACGCCGCCCAGGCCGCGTTCTGCCGGGAGGCGCTGCAACGGCACGGCGGCACCGTCGTACCGCTGGCGCTGGACGGCGACCGCACGGACCGCGCGGCCCTCGGCGCCCGGCTGCGCGACCTCGCCGACGGCGGCGCGCCGGTCGCCGGGATCCTGTCGCTGCTGGCGCTCGACGAGACGCCCGCCCCCGCGCACCCCTCGGTGCCGGTCGGCTTCGCCGGCACCGTGACGCTGGTGCAGGCGCTCGGCGACGCCGGCGTCCGCGCCCCGCTGTGGTGCCTCACCCGGGGCGCCGTCTCCACCGACCCGGGCGACCCGCTGCCGCACCCGCTGCAGCAGCTCGCCTGGGGCTTCGGCCGGGTCGCCGCCCTCGAACACCCGGACCGCTGGGGTGGCCTGGTCGACCTTCCCGCCGAGCCGGACGACGCGGCCGCCCGCCGGCTCGTCCGCGTCGTCACCGGCCTCGACGGGGAGGACCAGGTCGCGCTGCGGCGGGCCGGTGCGTTCGGCCGCCGGCTGCTGCACGCCCCGCTCGGCGACGCGCCCGCCGCCCGCGAGTGGCGGCCCTCCGGCACCGCCCTGGTCACCGGCGGCACCGGCGCGCTCGGCGGACACATGGCCCGCTGGCTCGCCGCCAACGGCGCCCCGCACCTCGTGCTGCTCAGCCGGCGCGGCCGGCAGGCCGAGGGCATCGCCGAGCTGGAGGCCGAGCTGGTCGGGTTGGGCGCCCGGGTCACCGTGGCCGCCTGCGACGCCGCCGACCGGTCGGCGCTCGCCGCCGTCCTCGCGGACCTGCCGCCCGAGCACCCGCTGACCACCGTCGTGCACACCGCCGCCGTGCTCGACGACTCGGTGATCAACTCGCTGACCCTGGACCAGGTCAACTACGCGCTGAGCGCCAAGGTCACCGCCGCGCTGAACCTGCACGAGCTGACCCGCGACCTGGACCTCGACGCGTTCATCCTGTTCTCCTCGATGGCGGGCACGGTCGGCAGCTCCGGTGTCGGCAACTACGCCCCCGGCAACGCGTTCCTCAACGCCCTCGCCGAGCACCGGCGCGACCTCGGCCTGCCCGCCACCTCCATCGGCTGGGGCGCCTGGGGCGGGGGCGGCATGGCCGACGGCGAGTTCGGCCGGATGCTGCACCGCCACGGCGCGCCCGAGATGCCCCCACGGCTCGCCGTCGCGGCGCTGCACCAGGCCGTCGAGCACGACGAGACGTTCCTGACCATCTCGAACATCGCCTGGGACCGGTTCTTCGTCGCGTTCACGGCGACCCGACCCGGCCCGCTGATCTCCGAGATCCCCGAGGCACAGCGGTTGCGGGCCACCAAGGGCCTCACCGAGGCGAAGCAGGCCGACGACGCCGGCCCCGCCGCCGCGTTCACCCGGATGAGCGCCACCGAGCGCCAGCAGGCGCTGCTCGACCTGGTCCGCGACCAGGCGGCCACGGTCCTCAAGTACGCCGACGGCGAGGCCGTCGACCCGCACCACGCGTTCCGCGACCTCGGCTTCGACTCGGTGACCGCCGTGGAGCTGCGCAACCGGCTCGCCACCGCCACCGGGCTGCGGCTGCCGGTGACCCTGGTCTTCGACTACCCGTCCCCGACCGCGCTCGCCCGGCACCTGCACGAGGAACTGGGCGGCGGGGTCGCCGCGACGGTGGAGACCGCCCCCGTGGCGCTCGGCGACGACGAGCCGGTGGCCATCGTCGCCATGTCCTGCCGCTTCCCCGGCGGCGCGAACGATCCCGAGCGGTTCTGGGAGATGCTGCGCGCCGGCCGGGACGCCGTGTCCGACCTGCCCGGCGATCGGGGCTGGGACATCGACCGGCTCTACGACCCCGACCCCTATTCCACCGGCACCTCCTACGTCCGCAGCGGGGCCTTCCTGTACGAGGCGGCGGAGTTCGATGCGGGTTTTTTCGGGATTTCGCCGCGGGAGGCCCTGGCGATGGATCCGCAGCAGCGGTTGCTGTTGGAGACGTCGTGGGAGGCGGTGGAGCGGGCAGGGGTTGACCCGGGGTCGTTGCGGGGTTCGCGAACAGGGGTGTTCGTGGGCACGAATGGTCAGGACTATGGGGCCCTGTTG